>DATFMH010000131.1:0-13524 GCA_035267045.1 Balneolales bacterium | reverse complement strand
TTTTTTTTGTAAGGGTTACTTTCCATGATGGTCTTTTTTATTAAAAAGAGTCGGATTCTTGTCATGGCTAAATCGAAATTGTTATCGGATCTCAGGGCGGAAATAAGGAGAAAGAATTATAGTTACCGTACCGAGCAGGCTTATGTGGGTTGGGTTAAACGATATATAAAATTTCATCATCTTCGACATCCACGAAAATTATCGGAACAACATCTTTATGAGTACTTGACCTGGCTGGCTAATGAACAAAATGTGGCGGCATCAACCCAAAACCAGGCGCTTTGTGCCGTCTTATTTTTATATAACCATGTCCTGCAACAGCCTTTGGAAAATATAGGCGATTTTGCCCGGGCGCGGAAACCTCAGAAATTGCCTATTGTTATGAATAAAAAAGAGGTCCGGCAGGTATTTAAGCATATGTCTGGAACTACAAAACTGATATGCGGTCTATTATACGGTTCTGGTTTACGCGTCTCGGAATGCCTCAGGCTAAGAGTCCAGGATATTGATTTTGAATATAATCAGATATATGTTCGCTCCGGTAAAGGGCTGAAGGATAGGGTAACGGTTCTGCCACAATCAGTGAAAAGGATGCTTAAAACCCATATCAAAAAAGTGAAATTACTTCATAATGAAGATCTGAAAAATGGGTATGGAGTGGCTCTCATGCCCTATGCATTATCACGAAAATATCCAGGAGAAGGGAAAAAATTCAAGTGGCAGTACCTGTTCCCGTCAAGTAAGTTGCGCAAGGACCCCCGTTCCAGGTTTGTACATCGTCACCATATATCAGATTCATATATTCAGCAGCAAGTAAGAATAGCTGTAGATCGAAGTGAAATACCTAAACATGCCACATGCCACACTTTCCGCCATAGTTTCGCTACCCATCTACTCTCAGATGGATACGATATTCGTACGGTACAGGAACTACTGGGACACAAAAAGCTGACGACAACCATGATCTATACGCATGTACTGAAAAAAGGTGGAAAAGGAATCATAAGCCCTCTCGATTCCTGAAAATATCCGTCCCATAATGATATAAAAATCTAAAATATAACAACCATTAAACGGTATTAATATATAACTATACCTGTACCATATAAATTATTATATCTGTGGACCTGGGGGGACTCGAACCCCCGGCCTCCTCGTTGCGAACGAGGCGCTCTAGCCAGCTGAGCTACAAGCCCAATAGCTTATATTTAAGAATATTATGCTATTAAATCACTTTTTTTATGACAACAGGGAATTGAAATACTTCAAATTTGATCGTACTTAAGTTATGCCAGAGAATGGTTAACGGAGGATGGTGAAGACTTCTCCCGTTGATCACATTTACGATTACATAACGGAAGGGGGATCGCTATGGCAAAAAAAAACCTCTTACATCTCCACCGGGGATAGTATTTTGTGGTCGAACCTTTCGGTTTCGCCTTTATTTAGAATTGTTTAATTGATCATTGCTAATTGAAAACACTGCTTACCGATCATTGTTTATTGCCTTTATTAATGTCTTCCAGGCTAACAGGGCACACTTTTTCCGGGCAGGATATTTATGCATATCAGATAGTGCCAGATATTCATTTTTACGTACTTCTTCTACTGTGTATTCCTTAAATGGGGGGGTCAACAAATCGCCGATAACGGTAAATAACTCACTTATCTCTTTTACAGACTTCCCTTTTACTGTTTCGCACATTATTGAAGCGGAAGCCTGGCTGATCATACATCCTTTACCGGTAAAACGAATATCTTTGATAATCCCATTATCGGAAAGAGAATAATATAACGTTATTTCATCGCCACATGTGGCATTTCTTCCTGTTCTCCGATGTGTGGCAGTATGCAGTTTCCCTCTCCAGCTCTGACTTTTATAATGATGTATGATGATATCCGAGTAGAGATTATCCATAGGCTTGTAACCGTCTCACGCTGGAATAATTATTCGGTATCGGACACCGATTTGACACTATGGGATCCTGATTCCATAAAGTCGATATCTCTGGTATCTTCAACAGTACTTTCTTTTTCAGACTCAGATTGTTCCTCAGAGGAATTGGTAGGTAACAGATACTTATTAAAGATGATTAAAATAAGAATGGAAGTAGTTATGAAAGCATCTGCGGCATTAAAAATATACGGGAATAAAGTATGGCCGTCTATTTGTTTTGTAAAAAAGATAAAATCGACAACATGTCCCTGCATGAAGCCGCCATACGACTGGATAATTCCCATAAACATCCGGTCGATGATGTTACCTGTAGCACCGCCAATAATCATGCCCATGCATATCATTTGTCCCATGTTGGCACGGGCCGCTATACGAACGGTAAATATAATAATGACTATTATTGCTATAGAAGATATAACACTTATTACAGGAGTTGGAATGATATTAATTCCTAAAGCCATTCCGGGATTTTGAGTATAATGAAATGCCAACCAGCCATTGATTATATCCCAGTTTTGTAAAGCAGGCGTAGTCCGCACCGCATATTTCGTGTATTGATCGATGGCAACAACAATAAGTGCTGCTATCGCCATAACAGATATATTTTTTGTCTTATCCCGCAATAGAATTCTCGCTATGCATTTATTTACCTTCTTTTAAGCTTGGCCTCAATACTAATCTGCGTATGAGGTACGGCTTCAAGACGTCCTTTGGATATTTTTTTCCCGGTCACTTTACAAATCCCATAGGTCTTGTTATCGATTCGTTCCAGGGCGGCATCAAGATATTTGATAAATTTACGGGTTCGGTTAAACAACATATATGTTTTTTCCCGTTCCTGTGCATCCGTACCGGCATCCGCCATGTGGAATGAATATGCAGAATCATCCGTACTGTTTTCCATACTGTCTTTCAAAGACTGCTGGAGCATATCAAGATCTTCTTCAGCTTCTTTGCGTTTTTTCAGTATGATCTGACGGAAATATTCTAATTCTTCATCAGAGTATGGGCTTACCCTCTTCTGATCGTCGTTCTCTTCTTTTTTTGAAGTTTCCATAGTTCATACCCTGTTAATAGTTTAGGTTTCTTTTAATAGCAATTACACACTCACTACCGTCAATGTCCCATTCTTTGATATAATCGGATACTTCCATTTCGCCTTCGGTGAGTTCCACGGCAAGGGTCTCACTGGAAATATAGTCGCTAAGCGAATCAACGGCTGTATTCAAATTATCGGAACCTTTATATGATATGTTTATCCTGTCAGTGACATCAAAATCAGCTTCTTTACGCATATTCTGAACCCTGTTAATGAATTCACGCGCCAGGCCTTCATTAACGAGTTCGGTTGTCATAGCTGTATCGACAGCAACCGTCAAACCTACTTCCGTCTCAACAGACCAACCGTGCAAGCCACTGCGAATTATTTCAACATCATCATCGGACAAACGTATTTCGTCACCTTCGCCCAAAGCTAAAGCAACGACGCCTTCTTTTTCGAATTTATTAATTTCTTCAGGGGTCATCTTCTTAATACGGGGTGCGGCGCTTTTCATTTTTGAACCCAGTTTTTTTCCAAGAACCTGGAAATTGGGCTTAGCCGTTTTTTCAACGATGCCGGTATCGTCGTCTACATATTCAATATCTTTAACGTTGACTTCATCGAGAATAATATCTTTTACCGATTCTATCGCCTGTCGTTCATCTTCATCCTTTAACGGGATTATGATGCGCGCGAGAGGTTGCCGAACGTTAATATTTATTTTATTACGGGTTCGAAGCACCATTGAAGATATTCTGCGAGCCAGTTCCATACGGTATTCCAGCGGCTTATTAATGGCCGTCTCTTCCACCGTCGGGTAAAAAGCTATATGTACCGAATCCTCATCTTTCTGAGTTACTTCATTCAGTCGTTGGTGCAGCCACTCTCCCAAATAGGGTGCAATGGGTGATACCAATTTTGCCAGACTGGCCAGACATTCATATAACGTTTGATAAGCCGCAGTCTTGTCTATCGATTTTCCTTCTTTCCAGAATCGTCGCCTGTTTCTTCGAACATACCAGTTACTCAATTCCTCAACGAACTGCTCAATTTCCCTGGCCGCTTTTGTTGGCTCATAATCTTCGAGAAATACATCAACTTTCTTAACAGTTGTGTACAATCGGGATATAACCCACCGGTCCATTTCACTTCTGTCGGATATCGGAATTGGTTGTCCGGAATACGTAAACTTATCAATATTAGCGTACATTGCGAAGAAAGAATAAGTATTGGTAATAGTATTGAAAAACTTACGCTGTAATTCTTTTATTCCTTCTTCACTAAATTTGAGATTGTCCCAGGGAGATGAATTACTCATCATATACCACCGAACCGAGTCAGCACCATATTTCTGAATAACTTCAAACGGATCAACACTATTCCCCTTTGACTTACTCATTTTTTCGCCTTTGGCATCGAGCACTAATCCGTTAGATACAACATTCATATAGGCTGTACTATCGAAAAGCATCGTTGCCAAAGCGTGCAGGGTATAGAACCAACCCCGGGTTTGATCTACGCCTTCGGCGATAAAATCGGCTGGAAAGTGATTCTTAAAATCTTCTTTATTTTCAAACGGATAATGACGTTGTGCAAATGGCATGGACCCGGAATCGAACCAGACGTCTAAAAGATCCGGAATTCTTCTCATGGTTCCGCCATCGGGTGCTTTCCACGTTATTTCATCAATATACGGTCGATGGAGATCGAGTTCCTGATCTTCTGAAAGGCCCGCTTTTTTTCGTAACTCTTCGATACTGCCTATGCACTCCACATAATCCGGGTTTTTATCGCTGACCCAAATAGGTATCGGTGTACCCCAGTAACGTTGACGTGAGATGGCCCAGTCTACATTATTCTCAAGCCATGCGCCAAAACGGCCACTGCCGGTACTCGGTGGCTTCCAGTTAATCGTATTATTTAATTCAACCATCCGGTCTTTGACATCCGTAGTTTTTATGAACCACGATTCAACCGGGTAAGACATCAAAGGGGTTCCCTTACGCCAATCATGGGGATAATTGTGCATGGTGGTCAGATGTTTATACACCAGGCCGCGTTCCTTTAGATTACGCATGATATTCTTATCGGCGTCTTTAAACCACTGACCGGCAAATTCTGTTATTTCCGGAACAAAACAACCGTCACGATCCACCGGGTTGAACATCGGGATATTATTATTGTTGCCGGCTACATAGTCATCGGCACCAAATGCAGGGGCGGTATGTACAATACCGGTACCTTCTTCCAGTGTTACAAAATCACCTTCAATAACGCGCCATGCATCATTTTTATTAAATCTTTTAAGGGCATAATCGAAGAGTGGTTTATATGTTTTACCTACGAGGTCCCGGCCTTTAACTTCTTTTACGATTTCATATTCTTCATCAATAACCCCTTCGACAAGCTCTTTGGCCAGGATCCAGACTTCGCCACTCTCTTTTAATTTGAGATAGGCATAATCAATATCATCGCGAACCGTCAGCGCCATATTTGAGATAAGCGTCCACGGCGTTGTGGTCCAGGCAAGAAAATAGGTATTGTCGTCTTCATCAAGCTGGAACTTGATAAAAACGGAAGGATCCTGAACTTCTTTATACCCCAAACTGACTTCATGAGAGCTCAAAACAGTACCACTTCCGGGTGAATACCATTGAATTTTGTAGCCCTTATAAAGCAAACCCTTATCGAACAATTTGTTTAACGCCCACCAAACTGATTCTATATAATAATTTTTGAACGTTATATATGGCGATTTCAGATCAACCCAATACGCCATACGATCGGTGAGTTGATCCCACAGATCTTTATACTTAAGAACACTCTCACGGCATTTCTTGTTGTATTCTGCTATTCCATACTCCTCGACCTGTGACCGGCCCTGCAGGCCCAGCTCTTTCTCTACTTCAATTTCAACAGGTAGACCATGGGTATCCCAACCACCTTTACGTTCTACTTTAAAACCTTTTAACGTTCTATAACGGCAAAACATATCTTTAACAGTACGCGACAAAACGTGATGAATACCGGGTTTGCCGTTTGCTGTTGGCGGACCTTCATAAAAAGTAAACGGTATACCATCCTCACGAGTACTGATACTCTTTTCAAAAATACCGTTCTTCTTCCACCAGTTCAGTATTTCTACTTCAATTTTCGGGTAATTAACTTGTTTTACTTCTGCAAACTTTTTATCCATATTGGCAGATAAAATCCGATAGATTGTTTAATTAAAACCTTAAATATACAAATTTTAAAACTATTACCGTTTAAACTTATGATACAAATTTCATAAAAATCCTTATCAGTATGATTAACAAACACTTACAATCGGCAGTAATTATATTTTCGTTAACGCTCATTTGGGTATCATGTTCCCATAAAACTTCAAAGAAACAATTAACGGGAGATATAACAAAATATGAGAATCAACTTCAAGTTGACCCTGGAAATAATTCTAAACCAGAAACATACAAAGACAAAGCTCAAAAGCTGATTACAGCCTACAAAAGCTATATTAAGAGCTATCCGAACTCCCCTGAAACACCAAAGTATTTATTTAAAGCAGCCATGCTCGATGTTGAAACTTTTCAAAATTATACCGAGAGTATTTCCTTATTGAGAAAACTTAGAAAAAACTTTCCACAAGATAAACGATCAGAGAAAGCTTTATTTCTGATAGGTTATACTTATTCTGAAAAATTACAGGATTACCCGAAAGCTAAAATAGCTTTAAATCAATTTTTAAAACAGTATCCTGAGAGTGATTTAACACAATCTGTTAAATTTGAATTACATTATCTGGGAAAAGATACCGATCAAATTCCCGTTTTTGATAAGAAAAAACAGAACCCCTGAATTAATATAATATCAATCATCTCATATGACCCAACAAGAAACATCTTCATTTCGAATCATAACCCGGGAAGATCCATTTCGCATCTGCTTTGTATGTCTTGGTAATATATGCCGCAGCCCAACGGCTGAAGGGGTACTCCAACATCTTGTTAAAGAACGGAACATTCAGAACTATTTCGAGATTGACTCAGCCGGTACATCAGCGTACCACATAGGTGAATTACCGAATAGTAAAAGCCGTCAGGTTGCCCAATCACATGGTATTATACTTCGGTCCAGAGCACAACAGTTCGAACATCATCATGGTGAATATTATGATCTTATTCTAACCATGGATCAGGAAAATTATGATAACCTTGTATACCTCGATAAGGGCAATCGTTTTACCGATAAAATCCGTTTGTTCCGAAGTTTCGATCCGCAGCCGGACGATTACGAGGTTCCCGATCCTTATTACGGTGGATTGCGGGGCTTCGATGATGTCTTCCGGATTACCTATAGAACCTGTGAAGCGTTACTCGACGAACTTGAACGGTATATACGGCAATAGGAACTGAAGAGCGGGAATCGTGATAAACCAATAGTCAAAAATATCTACGTTTTATTTTTTGTTATCTGAAACATACCTTAATAAGACTATAGCCAAAATGACCTGGCAGATTACTATTTATGAGAATCATTCATATTCACATTAATCTTAGCTTTGAATTGTATATATGATCAATGACGCCTTGCGGGAACATATAGAATCATCACAAGGTAAACGCATTCAACGAACTCATCCGGTCTCGGGTGGAGACATCAATCAGGCTTCTTTTGTTGAAATGAACGACGGCACTACATGCTTCCTGAAGTATAATGCACGGGAGGGCCGCGACATGTTCGAAAAGGAAGTTAAGGGATTGCAACTCTTGCGCGATGCCAATGCGGGTTTCCTCATACCGGATGTGCTTGATTATGGATTTGTTGAGGGACCTAATGTAGGTTATCTGCTTTTGGAATACATAACGACGGGAACTCCCACTGATGATTTTCATAAACAATTCGGCCGGCAGTTAGCTGATCTGCATAGCATAAGCAATGATCATTTCGGGCTTGATCATAATAATTATATCGGCCGGCTGCCACAATCAAATCATTTCCATGCCGACTGGGTTAGCTTTTTCATTGAAGAACGTCTCGAACCCCAATTAAAAATGGCCATTGACGATGGTAAACTCACATTGTCTGTTCATAATAAATTCAAATCCTTGTACCATAAACTTGATGACCTTCTGCCGCGAGAACCACCCGCTCTTTTACATGGAGATCTGTGGAGCGGCAATTATATGTGCGGATCGGATCAAAAAACAGTTCTTATAGATCCCGCCGTTTATTACGGACACCGTGAGATTGAATTGGCTTTTACTCAATTATTTGGCAGCTTCAATAAATATTTTTATAGTACTTATAAGGAGAGTTATCCGTTAGAACCCGGTTTCGATGAAAGGAGAGATATTTATAACCTCTATCCTTTGTTAGTTCATACCAATCTTTTTGGTGGAAGTTACAGTTTCCGCGTCCAAACAATAATTTCCCATTACGGTTAATTAAATTACCTAATAACATGGCCGCTCAATCCTGTCAGAGAATTATAAGCCTTGTTCCCAGCCTTACCGAGTTACTATTTGATCTCGGAATGGGTGGGAAACTTGTAGGACGTACACGTTTTTGCGTTCACCCCTCCACAAAAATTACCAGTATTCCAATTATTGGAGGAACCAAGAATCCACGATTAGACAAAATCAGGGCCGCAAAACCGGATTTTATCATAGCCAATATCGAAGAGAACCGTAAAGAAGATATCTCAGAACTGGAAAAGGACTTCAACGTATTTTTAACCAATATTGCGACCATTGAAGATGCCCTAATTACTATCTATCAACTTGGTAAAGAATTGGGGACACCCGGCAAAGCGGAAAAACTTATTACTGAAATAAATGAAGTATTTGAGAAAAGGCCTAAAAAAGAACCCCTGCAAACAGCATACATGATATGGAAAAATCCCTGGATGAGTATCGGCAACGACACCTATATCCACGATGTAATGAGTCAGTGGGGACTTACGAATGTTTTCGGCAATAAGAAACGATATCCTACATTCGAGCTGGAGGAGCTGAATAATATGAAACCCGGGTTGATCCTGCTCAGTTCGGAACCATTTCCATTTAAAAAGAAACATATTGAGGACATCGTAGCTGTTTGTCCCGACACTCGCATCGAACTTATCAATGGAGAATGGTTTAGTTGGTACGGCTCACGCATGCTTCCGTCATTTAAAAAGCTGAACAAGTGGCGTGCACAATTATAATTTTTAAATGATTCATAGATTTTCTCTTTATATCATAATAATTCGTACATTCTTTCTCCCAAACGGCGTTCAGGTTATAACTGATACAATTTATGTTTAAGAAGTACATTATATAGGTTCCGGCCTTAATTTTTAAACTGGCTTAATGAAAAACATATTTTACATCCTCATACTATCACTCCTGGCAGTTTATTGTAGATCAACGCACCAAATGCAGCAGCCTAACCGATTGGCTACAACGTCAAATTTCCATCAGTTTTCTGATGATACTTTATCTGCTGCCGATGCCCGATATGTCACTTCAGAATATATTCTGGGTATAACGGAATTCGAGTTGAAGGAATACCATAAAGCGCTGGTTCATTTGAATAATGCCTATTTAAAAGCGCCGAATAAAAGCGGGATTAATTACGCTTTGGCAGATACCTATTTACAATTGAAAGACCTGGTGAATGCCGAGTATTACGGAAAGCAGGCTGTTAACCTTGAGCCTCATAATAAATGGTACCACCTGAAATTAGCGGATATCTATAATAAATCGGGAAATACAGAAGGAGAAATCGAGGAACTGAACGCTTATCTTAAGAAGTCTCCGTCGGATGTACAGGTATTATATAAGCTTGCCAACGCCCAAAAAGATGAAAATAAGTTATTGGAATCCAATAAAACATTTGACAAAATTCTAACGATTAACGGTCCCGACGCTTATATCCACTATCAGAAATATAAAAATTTCGAGACGCTTGGAATGAGGGATTCCGTGATAACTGAACTGGAAGCCATTCAACGGCTTGATCCCGATAACCCGTCGACATTACAGACTCTTACCGATTATTACCTTGAAGACCATAAGGAACATAAAGCCAAGCATCTCCTGCGGAAAGCTTTGAAGAATAATCCGGGTAGTAATGAACCGGTTATTTTGTTATCCAATGTATACATTAAGTTAAGCCAGGTGGATAGTGTTAAATCCCTACTTGCACCTATGATTAGAGATACTACCGTTCAAACGGATCGGAAGACCGAACTCATCCACTATATGCTGAGTAAGTACAATTCACATCCGCATAGCGAAAGTATCAGGCAACTTACGGAACAGTTGATCGAAGCTTTTATTCAAACCGACCCGGGCAATGTTGATAGCCATACGCTCGCGGCTTCTTTTTATATACAGGAGGATAAATCGGCCAAAGCTATTGGTGAACTTGAAACGGCATTGAAATTGCAACCCGATAACGATTCCCTCTGGCAGGAACTCGTCCATCAACTTTATCAATCGGGCAACTTTGAAGAAACCATTACAAAAGCTATGGAAGCCAACAAACATGTTAAAAATAATGCTTTCATCCATTTTGTGATCGGTTCTTCCTATTTCAATCTCAAGCATTCGCAAAAAGCCATCACATGGTTAAAAAATGCTGTCAGACTGCCTGCCAATAATCATTTTAAATCAATTATCTGGGGTGTTTTAGGCGATTCATACTCTGCAATTGATCAATGGGCTTCGGCCGACAGCGCTTACGAGTCGGCATTATCAGCCGATTCAAGCAATACCACAGTATTGAATAATTATGCTTATTATTTATCCGAAAGGGATGAGAACCTCCCCAAAGCTCTCAAAATGGCAAAACAAGCAGTAACTTCGGAACCCGATAACACTTCCTTTCTCGATACGCTCGGTTGGATCTATTACAAACTAAATGACTATGAGAAAGCTGAAGAGTATATTCAACAAGCACTCGAAAATAGTAACCCGGGTGCTGAAGTGATGGAACATATGGGCGATATCATGCAAAAAAAAGGCAACATGCAAGAAGCTAAAAAATGGTGGAATAAGGCATTAAACAAAGATCCGAAGCGTTCGTATTTAAAGGATAAGATTTCAAATAATTAATAAATCCCCTGAACCCGTGTCTAAATATCTGCGTTACACTTTCTTTTTTTTACTTTTAATTTTTCAGGCGTGTCAGTCAACAAAATTTATTACGGATAATACTTTCAAAGAACAATTCAAGAAAAGTAACCGTAATCCCGACAGTATTATATCCAAAATCCATAACTATTCCGATAGCCTGAACACCTTATCGGGTAAAGCCCGGATACAAATAAGTCAGCCGGGTAATTATCAGAGAGGCACCATTCATTTTGTTTCGGACCGACAGGAAAGCAAATTAATATTCAGGAATAATCTTGGCATCGAAGGCGGCGAACTCTATTTCGACAAAGATTCTGCCCTGGTATATAATAAGATCGATAAATTTGCCCGTAAAATGTCTTTGAAACGTTACAGTTATGTATATTTGAATGGTTTATTACCCGTCAATCCCATAACGGTGATTTCACCCAGGCTTGGTGATAAAAAAGTCAAAAAAGTCTATGAAAGCCCCGATTATTATTCGCTCACATACAGGGATGGTACGCAGATAATTCTGGATAAGAATGATTTCCTGATCCGGAAAATTGAATATCCGGCCTCCATGCATCCCGATTTTTCAATTGTTATTTTTGGTGGATATGCCGTAATAAACGGCTATCATTTACCGCGAAAAATTCAGATTTTGAGTTCTGATAAGAAATCTAATATCTTTTTACTTATTCAATCACTTGAAATCAATCCGAGCAATCCCGATTTCAACATCCATTTGCCGCCACATCTAACCATAGAACATTTATGAAAGTGATCGGCTATTCGCTGACAAGAGTACCAAGTCTGCTTTTTTTATTTTTACTGGGGATTACGATTACCGCTAATGCCCAGAATTATGAAAAATTGCGTCGTGAATTACAGCAAAAGCAGGACACGACGCGTTCTGAAATAGAACAACTTAAACAGCAGATAACCTCTTATCAGAACCAGATTTCACAGACAGAGAAAAAATTCGCCGGCCTTAATAAAGAATATGAAAATCTTAAAAAAGAAATTGCGCTGCGAAATGCGGTAATCAAGAAACTTGAAAATGAACGAAGTGATATCCTGAAGGAGATAAAGGTTACCCAACAGGCATATGACGCTAAGGAAAAAAAGCTTAAAGAACTCATTGCCAATTATCAGAGAACACTATCTTATTTATATAAACACGGACGCACTTCGGAACTCGCCCTTATTCTTACAGCTCACTCCTTTAATCAAATGCTTATCAGGGCATATTACCTGCGAAAATTTGAGCTTTATCGACAAAATCAGGCTGATGAGATAAAAAAAGCACAGGCCGACCTTAAACAAAAGGAAGATGAATTAACCCGGGCAAAAGAAAAGAACACCAGGGTCTTATCGGAAACACAACACGAACGAAAAAAACTCAGAAGTAAAATCACGCAACGCAAGCAGGTTATTTCAGCACTCAGACGAGACAAGCGCAGCCTTCAGGACATGCTTCATAATACACGGAAGGAAGTGGATAACCTGAACAATACTCTATCCGATCTCATCACAAAAGAAAACAAGGTCCGTAAAGAAGAAGAAAATAGACTGCGCAGGCTGGAAGCGGAACGAAAAAAACGATTGGCTGAAGCAAAAAAAATAAAAGATGCCGCCAAACGTAAGGAAGAAGTTGCCAAATACAGTAAACCCATTGAGTTACACACAGCCAGTATCTCTGATGCCGATCTGAAAAAACTTGGTAAAGAATTTTCTAATGAAAAAGGGAAATTGCCATGGCCTGTTCAACATGGGGTCATAACAGCCCATTTCGGTACCAAAGTCAACCCTGTTTACGGCACCCGGGTGACCAATCTTGGAATTGAAATAACTACAAAAGCACAATCGCCTGTCCACACGGTCAGTGATGGTTATGTTTTTGCTGTAAAACCATTAACAGGATTCGGAAACCTGGTATTTGTCAACCACGGTAAATACAAAACCGTTTACGGAAATCTTAGCAAAGTACTCGTTCACAAAGATATGATTGTCCATAAAGGCGACGTGATCGGTTTGTCAGGTGATAAATATTCCGCTAAAGGCAATGTTGTTTTCTTCATGATCAGAGACGGCAATCATAATGTCAACCCGGAAAAGTGGATCAAGAAACACAGTTGAATCCGCAACGGGGCGGTGCCTCGTTAATTCCTTCCCCGGGGAAAGTGTAGCCTGTCTTGAAGAATTTCAGGAGTCAGAGTTCGTGATCATAGGCAAATGCGTTATGTTAACGTGAGGTTTGGATAAGAATCGCAGAGTTGTAATAATTACATTGAGAATACGACCTGTGAAAATATAACATATCATGACGACGGACGACTGACCATCGACGACACGGTGTTGGGTGTTGTCCTGATATAAGTTGACAGATTAATGGTTTATTTAAGCGGCCCGATGGACCTGCT
>DATFMH010000130.1:0-5093 GCA_035267045.1 Balneolales bacterium | reverse complement strand
AATGTATCGTTTCCCGGTTAACGCTGGTTAAATAACAGCAGCCGGGATGATATAATAAACAGGGTCTGAGCCCTTTATTTTACGACCAAACCAAAGCGGTGATTTTTATGAGAGATAATAAATATAAAAAGACACATGACAGGAAGAGAAAAGCAAAAAAACAATCTAAAAGAATAAACCTTCACCAAAAACCGGAACCGGGGACATATTTAATGAATGACCTCACAAAAACACATTGGGATATTGATAAAAACAGATTGGATTATGCTAAAGAACTGGAGCTTCCCTTCAACAATGCTCGATTTGTTACCGTTCGGGAATATGTTGGCTTCCCAGATTTTAAAACACTCCAAAATATTGAAATGGAACAAATAAGGGCAGAAGTAAAAAAAGTGTTGGCATACTTGTTATCCCATAATATTGCTGTGGATTTTTTAACAGAGGTTCCGGATGATGATGCTTATGATTTTCTAACTAACGAATTAATGGATCAGGAAATTGAAAATATCCGTATTCCAGACATGAGCACTTGTTTCATCTATGAGGACTTCCATCCTAATGATAAACTTGATGCCGAAATGTTTGCCGAATTATTTCTGCACGATCTTTTTGAGATGGATGAAGATAGTGCTATCAACAGTTTTGATGAAATGGAAGTCTATGACCGCAATGGTAAAAGAATTTCATTTTTGAATATGAGTAATAATATTCATGCCTTTTTATCTAATCATATCACATTCACCTCTTATAAATTTGAATGCCTGAAATGCTCGATCAGTGAGGGCTATGCAACCGTCATATTTCAAAGTGAATGGGCAGGTCTTAAAAAAGGAGCCGGGTTTTCAGGTATAGAATCAGTTTCTTACAAAGGTGAAAGCAAATTACGATTAAAGAAAAGTCCTTATGGTTGCTTTGATTTAATTCAGATTAATTTAATAGGCTGGAATTAAATCTTTTTCCCCAACGAAATATGTAATAATATATTGACCTTAGTCTCAAGATCTTCTATTGAGATATATTTTTTATTTGAGTTCCAATATATTATTACTTAAAATATTCGACAGATAAAAAAGTATCCATTAAAAAAACAGCAAATGATTTACACGAATAACCCCACTCATACAATGATGAACTGTTGTATGTGCCTTTCTGTTAAAAAGGTAGTGGGTAAATTATAGCTGTAATCAGTCTGTAAGAAATTATATAAAAGCCTGCTGCCTTAAAATGTAGCAGGCTTTTTTTATTTCCTTCTCATTTAAATAGTTACCTTTTTTTTGACTTAGTTTTAACAATGATGCCAAAATTTAGATTACCTACATTTACAAACTTCAATAAGCATCCTTATGACGGGCAGACTATACAAAGTATGTGCTGTTGTTTTTATCATTTTACTATGCACTCAAATTGGAACAGCGGAGGTTCTCTGAATTAATCATTCCCGATTATTCACTAGTCAGATTAATAAAAACCCGCTGTCCAGGCCGACAGCGGGTTTTTCATTTTTGGCATACTCGCATAACCTGCTCATATATCACAATGCCAACTACTTTCAAGGTTTATGTATTATCAGAAACTATCTGGTAGATGAATCATAGAAATGACAAAAAAATCAAATTGATAAAATCCCAGAAACAATGACCAGGACGAATAAAAGCAAGCTTGAGAATATAAAAGAGAGTAGTAACTATTTAAGGGGAAATCTTACTGATGAGTTGAAAAAAGACTCCTCTTACTTCACCAAGGAAGGATTGCAGCTTCTTAAATTTCATGGAACATATCAACAAGACGACCGGGACTTGAGAAATGGGAAAGATCGTTTTTATATGTTCATGGTCCGGATAAGGTTACCCGGGGGACGTATGACAAGTGACCAATATCTTGTTCATGATGAAATAGCCGATATATACGGCAATGGTACGTTACGAATCACCACACGCCAAACATTTCAATTTCATGGTATTATTAAGGATAACCTTCAAAAGACCATACGGGGTATTAATAATTCCCTTGTTACCACACTGGGTGCCTGTGGTGACGTTGTACGCAATGTAATGAGTAATCCGGCTCCCGATGAAGATGGTAAACAGCTCAAAATCCAAAAAGTAGCCGACCGGCTATCCCGTTTATTACTACCCGAGACAAAAGCTTATCATGAATTATGGTTAAATGGTGAAAAAGTTTATTCAAACCGTGAAGAAGTATCACAAACAGAATCGTTATATGGTAAGGCTTATTTGCCCCGTAAATTTAAAATTGCTATCACCAAACCAGGTGATAATAGTATAGATTTGTACACTCAGGATATTGGTTTGGTAGCCTTTTTCAATGAGAAAAACGAAATTGAAGGATTTGATGTAATCGTTGGCGGTGGTATGGGAATGAATCACCGTAAACTTGAAACGTATCCCCGATTAGGTGATCATCTCGGTTATATTCCCTGTAATAAATTGATTCCCCTGGTAACTAGTATAATAGAAATACAACGTGATCATGGTGACCGCCGAAATCGCAAACATGCCCGCATGAAATATCTTATAGACGATTGGGGATTCGAAATCTTCAAGAAAGAGGTGGAAAACAAATCCGGCTTTAAACTGGAACCGTTCAAACTTCTTCCGGAATTTACCCTTAACCTATATCTGGGCTGGCATAAACAATCTGACGGTAATTGGTATATAGGTTTGCCTATCGAAAATGGCAGAATAAAAGATGATGGGAAAGCTTTAGTAAAAACGGGTCTACGGAATATAATTCGAAAATATAATCCGGAAGTCCGGCTTACTCCCAATCAAAATATTCTGCTTACGAATATTGAGGAATCGGATAAAGGCCTTATCGAAGATGAATTGAAATCTTTCGGTATAAAACTATCAGAAGAACAATCTAATATTGTCAAATATGCTATGGCATGCCCGGCATTGCCAACTTGCGGACTGGCCATTACCGAATCGGAACGTATATTCCCCGGTATCTTAAGAGATCTTGAAAAAGTTGTAGAGGATTTGGGACTTGAGAATGATAAAATAACTGTTCGTATGACCGGCTGTCCTAATGGTTGTTCCCGTCCTTATGTGGCCGATATTGGTTTTGTAGGACGATCTAAAAACAAATATAGCGTATTCATTGGCGGTGATACGGCGGGTACACGGCTTAATAAAAAGTACAAAGACCTTGTTGATCTGGAAGACCTTGTGGATACCGTTCAACCATTTCTTGAAGAATACGCTTCAAACCATAAAAATGGTGAATCTTTTAGTGATTACTGGAATCGTAAGGATCCGGAATCTATCAAAGACACTATTCCCTCATAATAACAATTAAGAGTTAAATAAATATTTAAAATAATGTTTTCTAATTCTATGAATATAGGCAAAGTATATCTGGTCGGAGCTGGTCCTGGAGATCCCGATCTTATCACAATTCGGGGCTTAAAAATCTTACAGAAAGCGGATGTTGTTGTTTATGACCGATTAGCGAATCCCGATTTATTAATGGAAACACCGGCACATACAAAGCATATCTTTGTTGGTAAAACGGCTGGCAAACCCTCAATAAAACAGGATCAAATCAATAAAATACTTGTTGATATGACATTGACAAATGAAACGGTAGTACGTCTAAAAGGTGGCGATCCCTTAATTTTTGGTCGAGGTGGTGAAGAATTACTGGTGTTAGCATCACATAACATACCATATGAAGTCATTCCGGGTATCAGCAGCGCTGTTGCCGCTCCTGCATACGCGGGTATCCCTTTAACACACAGAGAATTTAGTAGTTCATTCACAGTTATCACAGGACATACGGTTAGTGATAATACTTTTCCTGTTGACTGGAAATCGTTATCGAAATGCGAGACGTTGATCATACTTATGGGATTCAGAAAGTTGCCAGTGATCACAAAAAAATTAATACATGCCGGGAAACCCATTTCCACCCCGGTGACAATAATTGAAAAAGTAACATATAAGAACCAAAAGGTTATTTATGGTTCCTTGTTGTCGATTGATCATAAAGCACGTAAATTAGCAACTCCAGCGACTATTATTATAGGGGAGATTGCAAAACTCGGACACCGGTTAGCATGGTTTCAAAATGAGGACAGTACTGAGATTAAGAATCGAAACCAAAGACGTTCATTAAAACGTCATACTCCGGTATTAGCTCATTTATAATTTTAGTAACTACATAACGAGAGATGAAAATTATGAATAGATGGACACCGGAGGAGGTTCATGATTTAAACCACCGGTTTGAAACGACCAATCCCACAGATATACTTAAGTGGATCAGTAATCAATTTGGTACGAAAGCCGCTTTGGGAACAGGTTTCGGCCCGTCCGGAATTTTGCTGTTAAATATGATATCAAAAAATAAAATAAACATACCTGTTTTCTATTTAGATACCGATTTATTGTTTGGTGAGACCTATAAATTGCGGGACGAACTGGAAACCTATTTTGATCTGACCTTTGAAAGAGTAAGTACCCCGCTTAGCCTCAATGAGCAAGCTATAAAATACCAAAGCGAATTGTGGAAAAAGAATCCAAATAAATGCTGTTATCTTCGCAAAGTAGTACCGCTTAAAAATTATTTAATCCACAAAGATGCCTGGATAACGGGTATAAGAAGACAACAAACGGATACAAGGTTTGATACAAAGATAATTCAGTGGGATCCTTTTAATGAGGTCTGGAAGATCAATCCTCTTGCTAACTGGACCTCTGATGAAGTATGGACCTATATCCATATAAATGAACTGCCCTATAATCCGTTGCATGATAATGGTTATCCCAGCATCGGATGCCAACCATGCACCAATCAGGTCGCATCCGACGATCATGAACGGGCAGGACGTTGGTCTGGAATGGATAAAACGGAATGTGGTATACATATATCAACACAAAAAGATCAGTAAACCAATGAGTACAGAACAAGAATACAGGCTCTTTGGTTTGTACTCTGTGATCTAAACATTTTCGTAATTATACCAAATTTCCATAGTCATATGAATGTATTTCCTATTTATTTAAACAGGCTAAATGATAAACGGACGATAGATATTGGTGGAGACGATGAGGCCGAACGAAAAGTAA
>DATFMH010000129.1:0-37239 GCA_035267045.1 Balneolales bacterium | reverse complement strand
TGGTATATAGTATCAGTGAACCTTTATTCCTTTTACCCCAAAAAAAGGAAAAGGAGCCCCGATCAAAGGACTCCTTTTTCAGCAATCTAAATTAGGATAAAACTTGGCAGAGTGGACAGTTGTCAATCCATGATCTTGCGGAGGAACGCCGGTTGATCAGAGTTCGACTTGTCTATTCGTTCTTCTCTGTTGTTCAGCAGTACATTACGGTTAGCAGTTTTTGGCTCTTCCTTTTCACCGGATTGCTCTTGCACATTTTCATTTTTTGGCTCGTTTTCCTCTTCCCTGATACTTCTGATATTTATCCCACGACGATGAATTGCCGGAGAATCAAGGTGTTTCAAGTTCTTTTCACCCTTATAAAATTCACTCGGGTGCCGTTCGAACCGTTTAGGTATATCATCGGAAGACGGGGGATTAACATTCTTGCCATCGTTATTGATATTAATGCCCTGTGGCCGTTTAAATTGTGGTTTATTTGCCGTGACTTTAGCAGTTTGTTTACTTTCTGAGAGTTCAAAACCGGTAGCTATCACGGTAATTCGCATTTCGTCACCGAAAGATTCATCCAATACCGTACCCATGATGATTTCGGCATCTTCACCGGCTTCCTGTTGAATAATACTGGTAGCGAGCGTTGATTCACGCATACCGAGGTTTGAGCCTGCCGAGATATTTACCAATACATTACGTGCACCACGAATGCTAACGCCATCCAATAATGGTGAGTTAATAGCCTCGCGAGCGGCAATTTCAGACCGGTCGGGTCCTGATGCTGTAGCCGAACCCATGATAGCGGCGCCGCCATCGAGCATAGTTGTACGGACGTCGGCAAAGTCGAGGTTGATCAAACCCGGCATTAAAATGAGATCCGAAATACCCCTGGTTGCATTGTATAATACTTCGTTGGCCATTTCAAAAGCTTCGACAAGTGTTGTGTCTTCCGTTGAAATATCCAATAACCGCTCGTTGGGTATCACAATGACGGTATCACAATTCTTCTTTAATTCAGCGATACCTTCTACGGCGTATTTCATACGAATCCGGCCTTCACATAAAAATGGAGTTGTTATGATAGCCACGGTTAAAATACCTTTTCTTTTGGCAATACCGGCTACGATTGGAGCTCCACCTGTACCCGTGCCGCCACCCATACCGGCAGTGACGAATATCATGTCGGCACCTTCAATGCATTCTTCGATTTCGTGGCGGTTTTCCTCGACGGCCTCACGCCCGATTTCCGGACGTGCACCGGCACCGAGTCCACTTGTTAAAGATTTACCAACCTGGATACAAATATCGGCATTGTTATGTTTCAACGCCTGTGCATCAGTGTTTAATGCAATATATTCTACATTATTTAACCCCTTGGCGATCATGTTGTTGATGGCGTTTCCACCACCACCACCGACGCCAATCACTTTAATTTTCGCATTTTCCTGGCTTTGTTCGTCAAAGCTGAAGCGAGTGTTTAAATTTTTAGTCATAATTGACTCCTGTTCTTAGATTGCTTTCTCTTTCGTTTTAAAGTTCTCTAAACCAACTTTTCATTCGGTCAGCTAAACGGGTCATCACCTTTTCAACACTGGAACCTTGACTTGATGAAGGTACCATTGCATGATTATTGGTCCCTGTTTTAGCTTTTAAAGCATGTAACACGAGACCAACCCCAGTTGCATAAATAGGATTATTAACTTCGCTGACTAAACCACCGGATAGTCCCAATGGCTTACCAACTTTTGCGTCCATACCTAATACTTCGTTTGCCAGTGGACAGATTCCGCTTAAGAGGGAACCTCCACCTGTAAATACCACACCGGCACTTAATGATCCGGCATAACCACTTCGTTTTATCTCAATTGCTACGATCTCCAGAATTTCTTCAACCCTGGCTTGAATGATCTGAGCAAGTATGCTCGTTTTAATTTCTTTGGGCGGCCGGCCGGCGATACCGGGAACGGTTATGACCTCATCGTCTTCGATAAGATCGGCAAAAGCCAATCCGTGATCGTGTTTTAACTTCATAGCCTGATCTTCCAATACACTTAATCCAATACGGATGTCGTCTGTAACTTTTTGTCCTGCAATGGCAATGACGGCTGTGTGCCGGATGGTATTTTCCTGGAAAACGGCCACATCCGTAGTACCACCTCCTATATCGACCAAAACGATACCGGCTTCTTTTTCCTCGTCATCCAATACGGCGTATGAGGAGGCGAGAGGCTCAAGTATCACATCGGCCACTTCATATCCGGCTTTTTCAACACATCGGTATATGTTTTTGGCAGCCGATACGAGTCCTGTAATGATATGGACTTCAGCCTCCATACGCATGCCGCTCATGCCAACCGGATCACTGATTCCATCCTGGCCATCAACAATGAATTCCTGCGGTATCACATGTATGATCTGCTGATCGGCAGGCAGCATAATCTGTTGACAATCTTCAAGAAGGCGTTCCACATCTTTTGTGGTTATTTCGTTATCCCGGTTATTGATCGTGATAACACCTTTGCTTCGCAAACTGCGAATATGGTCGCCGGCAATACCTACATTAACCGATCGTACTTCTATTCCGGAAGCAAGTTGGGCCTGCTCAATGGCTGTCTGTATGGCATTTACTGTGCGATCGATATTGACGACAACACCACGATTCAGACCATCACTGGGGGCCCGTCCAACCCCGAGTATGTTTATTTGTTGTAACTCATCGATGGATGCAACAATGGCACAAACTTTCGTAGTTCCTATGTCAAGCCCTACAACTATACGCTCTTCCATTTTCTTAACTCGTCTGTTATATATTGATTGATTAATCTGTACAGCTGATTACTGCTTTTATTTTCGTATTCTATAATTCATGTGTTACGATCTGACCTTTATAGCGCAAATCAACAGATAAAAATTTATCTATTCCTTTTCTTGGGATAACCTGTTTATAAAATGCATCCCAATAGCTTAACCGTTCATTAAAATCTTTTTTCCCAAAAATCAGTTTAACTCCATTATCCTGGCTTAAAGCCACGATGCCTTCTTTTTTCGAAAAACCGAGTTCGCTTATCGTCATACCGGCCAGGTCGTGTTTATTGGCATCGGTCAGAAAGTTACTCACTTCGTGAAATCGATCTGATTTCAATGTGTCGCCTGCGCCGGTTGCCTGAAACCCATATAAAAGGGGTGCATCAACGGCTTTCCCATTTATAATGGGGAGTTTAACGCCGTCTGCATCGACATACATTTTATTGGCACCGTTTACTAACATGGCTATCGGCTTACGTTCTAATACATGTATATGTAATGTTGTCGGCGGGACAACACGTATATATGCTTCCTTTACATAGGGAAGCTTCTCGACATTTTTAATGATTTTTAAAAAATTTATGCTGTCAGGCGCAACATTCATGGGCACCCTGGCAGCAGCGATAATATCTTTTTGATTCGAAAAATATTGTCCGTCAACAGTGATATTTTTAATGATAACGGCCTTGGTCGCATAATAACCGAGAAAAGTCGCTCCGATGACCAATAAAACAGCGATCAATACATACCGGCCCTTTATTTTATGTCCGGATCTGTTGTTACCCAATTCTTTATCATCATTTGCTGTACTCTTTTCAACATTATCCTTTTGCTGATCAGATTGATCCAATTGCTTAAGATGATTTCGGTTCTTCCCTGTTTTATTATCGCTTCCGGGAGAGGGATCAGAGAACAAATTGTTTATGTCACTCATTGTCCACTCCTTTCTTCTGTTTCAATGTTGGTAATCCGGCATTTAAAGCCTGCACAAACTGTTCACCATATTTGTAAATATCACCGGCACCCATTGTGATGATGATATCACCGGGCATAATAAGTTGTTCTAATGTTGCAGGAAGTTCCTTCTTGTCAGCCAGGAAATGCACACCCTTGTGCCCGAAATTTCTGGCTGAATCGGTAATTAATTGACCGGTGACTCCTTCAATGGGTTTTTCTCTGGCCGGATAGATATCTGTGACGATGAGAACTTCGGCATCAAAGAAGGATGAACCGAATTCTTTAAATAATTGTTGCGTACGTGAATACAAATGCGGTTGGAAAACGGCTACAATACGTCTGTGCGGCCAACCCTGACGAGCGGCATCAAGCGTAGCCTGAACTTCCGTCGGGTGATGCGCATAATCATCCACGACGATAATATTGTCCGTATCGGCTTTTATTTGAAAGCGCCTGAAGACACCGTTAAAACGTTCTATACCTGTTGCAATCTTGTCAAATGGCATTTCGAGCTCGATACCTATGCCGATAGAAGCGAGAGCATTTTTGACATTATGTTCGCCGGGAGCATTCAGATGAATACGGCCAAGCTTTTCATTCTGAAATAGAACGGTAAATTCACTATGCATTTCACTGCTTTCGATATCCACAGCACGCAATTCAGCCTGGGGTGTAACTCCATAGGTTAACGTCCGGCGCGTGATTTTCGGAATGATACTCCGTACTACCGGGTCATCCAGGCATATCACTACCGCACCATAAAAAGGCACTTTATTGGCAAACTTTATGAATGAATCCTTGATATCCTCAATATTGCTATAAATATCCATGTGGTCGGTATCAATATTAGTGATAACCGCCAGAGAGGGGTTCAGTCGTAAAAATGTACGATCAAATTCGTCCGCTTCGACAATAATGATATCACCCGAACCGACAACGGCGTTTGTTTTGTCAAAGCTGTGAACGCGACCGCCAACAATTATCGTCGGATCAAAAGCACCGGCCTGCACAACTTGACCTGTCATGGTAGTTGTTGTCGTTTTCCCATGTGTGCCGGCAATACCTATACCAAATTTCATCCGCATGAGTTCTGCAAGCATCTCGGCTCTTTTAATAACCGGAACCTTTTGATTCATGGCTGCTATTGTCTCGACATTTTCGCCGGCATTAACGGCGCTTGTGTATACGACTACATCGGCACCTTCAATCTGTTCGGGGGCGTGACCCAAATATATTTTAGCCCCCATGTTTTTAAGCCGTTCCGTATTCTCGTTTTTACTGCCATCTGAACCGGAAACTTTGAATCCTTTACGTATCAGTATTTCAGCAATACCGCTCATACCAATACCACCAATTCCTACCATGTGAATATGGTGGGTTTTACCAAATACGGGTTGTGTTTGAACGTGATCACTCATGCTGATACGGGTACTTTATTATTGGTAGATTTTGGGTTGATAATTTCAATAATCTTATGTGCAATCTTATCGGCTGCATCAGGTATTGCCAGTTTTCTTGCCGCATTCGACATTTCTTCCAAACGTTCTTTATGATTGTATAAACCGGCTATTTCCGTATAAAAACGTTTATTTAATTCTTTATCCTTAATCAAAATAGCAGCGCCGTTTTCGACCATTGCCATGGCATTTTTTGTTTGATGGTCACCGGCAACATGGGGTGATGGTATAAGGATGCTGGGCTTTCCCATCAACATCAGTTCGGCACAGGATCCGGCACCGGCCCGGCTGATGATCAAATCGCTTACGGCATATACATTGGCCATGTTATCAATAAAAGAAAGCAATCGTAAATTAGGATATCTGGAGCGATCCACCCGTTGACGCATTTCTGTCGCGTAGCGAGTTCCGCACTGCCAGATAATTTGTAATTGGAGATCATCGTGAAGCCGGTCGATCTCTTTAATCATGGCTTCATTGAGGGCGCGTGCGCCACCGCTGCCGCCCATTACAACCAGCGTCGATTTATCGGGTTTGAAGCCGAAATATTTATATGCGTTCTCTTTATTTATATTAAATAATGATTTTCTTGTCGGATTACCGAACAACAGGGTCTTCCCTTTTGGAAAGTAATGGTCGGCCTGTTTAAAAGCCGTGAATATGGCGACAGCATTTTTAGCCAGTAAACGGTTTGTCACACCCGGGAAACTATTTTGTTCCTGCAACACCAATGGTATTCTTTTTCTTGCCGCTACCCAACCTATTGGTCCGGCAACATATCCTCCACAGGAAACAACCATATCCGGTTTAAACTTTCTGATGATATTGTAACTTTGTATGATACTGATCAGTAACTTAGCGGGAAATAGTATATTTTTAGGGGTCAGCCGTCTGTGAAATCCACTGATCCAAATATTATTAATAGGGTAACCGGCATTTGGTACGGCAATCCATTCGATCTTATCCCGTGTGCCGACAAATTCGATTTTTACCGATTCCGATTGGTCACGAAGTGCATCCGCAATGGAAATCGCGGGAAATACGTGTCCACCGGTGCCGCCCGCAGCGATAAGTATGCGAATTTCTTTACTCATGCGCACCTCCTCCCGGGATATGGATCATGGGGCGATATGTCCTTCTGCGATTACTCACGATTTTGCCCTTTTCTTTTTTGATACATTCAGCAGGATTCCGATAAGAGAACCGGCAAATAACATGCTGGTACCTCCGTAACTGACAAAAGGCATGGGTAATCCCGTCACCGGGAACAGGCCGGTAGCTACCGCCGCATTCACAAATGCGTACAATGTGATGCTGAGAGTGCATGCTACGGCTATTAAAGTGCCGGCCGTATCGATAGTTCGTTTGGCAATAAAGACGATACCTCTGAATAGAATAATACAGTAGAGGAAAAGTATGAAAGAGGCGCCAATTAAGCCGTATTCTTCCGTGATAATAGCGAAAATAAAATCATTATAAGGTGCTGGCAGGAAATCACGTTGAGAGCTTTTTCCCATACCAACACCTAAGACTTCACCCCGGGCTATAGCAATCTGTGATTGCTGAGCCTGGTAACCTTCGTTTAAAGCAAACTGATCGCTCTTTATATGAATGACCTGGTTAATGTAATTATCAATACGTTTTTGCCGCTCCGGAGAATGGGTTATGAGAATGAAACTGCCCAAAGCTCCAAGAATGATTAACCCTGCAAGGTGTAATAAACTGATCCGGCCTACGAGCATTATTAACATACAAATGCCAAGAAGCAGGGCAGCGGTACTGTAATCTTCTATACCGATTAACCCGCATGTAACAAAAACCCATATCATGATGGGTACAAAAGAGCGTTTAAAATCTTTTATGTAATCCTGTTTACTGGCCAATAATGCTGATATATGAATCAGGAGCGCTACGGATGCGAATGATGACGGTTGAAAGGAGAATGATCCGAAGCTGAGTGATCTTTTTGCTCCAAAGGTCGTGGATCCAAAAACGATGACGGCAATGAGGAAGAACCAGCTTAACAATAGTGCAAGTTTGCTATATCGCAGCAGGTTATGATAATCTACTTTTGAAAATATGAGTAATACCATAAAAGCTATTCCTAGTTTTATGATATGGCTCATTAAGAGACTGCCTGCCGTAGTATCTTTCGTTTCGGCGAAATAGGCAATGGCAGAATATACGGCCACCAGGCCGATCATCATCAACATAATGACGACGGCGAGAAGTACCCTGTCGCTACCCCGTTTACCTGTATCCAGGTCCTCGGTACTGGTAGCCATTATATATGGGTTCTTATTATGTGCCGATGTAAAATACATTCTTTGTTATAAGTTGTTTACGTATCGCTTAAATTCTTTACCACGGTGTTCATAATTATCAAACATATCGAATGAGGAACATGCGGGGCTGAGCAATACTATTTCTCCGCTTTTAGCCCATTTACGGCCTAACCGTACGGCCTGTTCCATCGTGTCGGCCGTTATGATATTGGGTACAACATTTTCTAACTGTTTCTGGATCTGATCCTTGCCTTCGCCAATAGCGACGATTGTGTGAACCTTCTGGCGGAGCATATTCGCCAGTTCGCTGTAATCATTTCCTTTATCTCTTCCACCCATGATGAGCACCATTGGCATCTGGAAGCTGTCGAGAGCATACCAGACAGCATTCACATTGGTGGCTTTACTATCGTTGATATAACGAACGCCGTCTAACTCTCTGACAAATTCAAGGCGGTGTTCAACCCCTTCAAAGTTCATCAAACTGTCGCGGATAGCTTCATTCTTTATTTCCGAAGCCCGGGCAGCAAGTGCGGTTGCAAGTCCGTTATTTAAATTATGCTGCCCTTTTAATGACACTTCTTCCGCATTCATAAGGACTTCCTCCAGGTTATTTTGTCTGAAAATGATTTTATTACCGTCTACGAAAGCACCTTCAGGTACTTTATTATTAATGGAAAAAGCTAAGAGCTTAGGACCTTTCCCTTTTTTGGGCATATCCATGAGTACCCTGCGAATTACTGGGTCATCATAGGAATAGATCAGGTAATCATTCGGTCCCTGATTACTGAAAATTTTAAGTTTAGCCTGTATGTAATTTTCGAACTTGTTATCATACCGGTTTAGATGATCCGGGGTAATATTTAATAGTAAGCTGATATGTGGTTTAAAACTCTTAATGAAATCCAATTGGAAACTGCTGACCTCCAGGATCACATCGGTTTTATCGTCCGTATCGTCAACGATATCTGAAAAAGCAAGGCCTATATTACCTGCTGTGATATGTTTACGGCCTGCTGTGGTCCATAAGTGATCAAGCCAACTGGTTGTTGTCGTTTTTCCATTGGTCCCGGTCACGGCAATAATGTTGCCACGGTTGAACCAACTGGCCATTTCCAACTCGGAATAGACTTTCTTTTTTTGTTGTAAATAATATTGAACGATAGATGATTTTGTGGGAACACCGGGGCTTACAACCAGGAAATTAGCCTTCCAGGCTTTGGAAGAGTGTCCTTTTTCCTCAAATGGTATTCCATGATTATTCAGACGCTGACGTGCCGGTGCCGTGATGATGCCATTATCCGTGACAAATACGTCAGCACCTTTTTTCTTTAAAAACACAGCGGCAGCTACACCACTTCGGGCTGCTCCTGCTACGGTTATATGTTTATCTTTTACGTCTATCATCGAAGTTTCAATGTCATAATGCTAAGGACTGCCAGCAGGATCGATATAATCCAAAACCGTACTACAATCTTAGGTTCCGGCCATCCTTTTTTTTCAAAATGATGATGTATGGGGGCCATCAGGAAGTATCGCTTACCATCCCCATACTTCTTTTTAGTGTATTTGAAATACGTTGTCTGAATAATTACCGATACTGTTTCCATGAGGAAAATACCACCGAGTACGGGTAACAGTAATTCCTTTCTAACCATGAGGGCTACTGCACCGATAGCTCCGCCTAAAGCCAATGAGCCGGTATCTCCCATAAATACTTGTGCCGGATAGGTATTGTACCACAGGAATCCGAAACAGGCACCCACCATGGCTGCAGAAAAGACGGCTAACTCGCCGGTTCCAGGGAGATAGAGGATATTTAAAAAGCTGGAAAAATCGGTACGTCCCGATACATAGCATAAAATTCCTAAAGAAATACCTACGATAGCGGATATACCGGCAGATAGTCCGTCAAGCCCATCGGTAAGGTTTACTGAATTACTCACCGCAACAATAATAAAAATGACGATCGGGATATATGTTAGCCAACCTAAAGACTGACCGAAAATAGCATAATCGATATTGACATTCTTTACAAAAGGTACAGTGCTCAATGTGTTATATGCGTGAAACGGGGGATAAAAATACAATGTCAGGGCAAGAACGAGTCCGACGGTAACCTGCCCGGCAATTTTTAGACGCCCGGCCAACCCTTTTTTATCCTTTTTGATCACTTTGATGTAGTCATCGAAGAAACCCACAATACCTAAAGCAAGCATGATAAACATGATGAGCCAGCCGTAGATATTATCCGGTTTAATCCATAAGAATGTCGGCACGAGTGTGGCCAACAGGATAATCAGGCCACCCATTGTTGGCGTTCCTGCTTTATCCAAATGAGTATCAAGACCGATATCCGTTCGTATGTTTTCACTCAATTGCATTTTTTGCAGCCAAAGGATGATTCTTTTTCCGATGACAAGGCTGATGACCAATGCTGTGATAGCAGCAAGAGCACTGCGAACGGAGATATACGAAAAAGCACTGAACCCTGGGGGTTGAAAGTTTTCTTCGAGCCAATGTAAAAGCAGATATAACATCAGGATGCCTCCTTATCTGCTTTTGTGGATTTATTTCTGTTTAACAATGATTTTCGTGCTATCTCCCGGTCATCGAAATGATGACGTTTATCATTTATTTCCTGATAATCTTCATGGCCTTTTCCGGCAATTAGTATCAAGTCGTTTTCCGATGCGTTTTTAATGGCAAATTCTATTGCTTTTTCCCGATCCGACTGCCTTATAACATTGTCCGGATTTACAAATCCTGTAAATATATCATTTATTATTTTTTCCGGATTTTCGAAGCGTGGGTTATCGGATGTTACCACGATCTTGTCACCGTATTTTTCGGCTATAGATGCCATAAGTGGCCTTTTGGTAATATCCCTGTTCCCTCCGCACCCAAAAACGATATATAGTTGTTGTCCCGTTGTTTTAACCTGATCTAAGGTTTTTGATACCTTTTCCAAAGCATCAGGGGTATGGGCATAATCGACAAAAACAACCGGCAGACTGGAAGATTTATTTACCATCACTTTTTCCAGTCTGCCAGGTGCACCCCGGGCAGATGAAAGAGCAGAGGCAATATTGGATTTCGAACAACCCAGGGCTAAGCAAATGAGATAAGCCTCTGCAATATTATAAGCATTGAAATTTCCTGTGAGGGGACTTTGTATAACCGTACCATCAATATCAATAATCAGCCCGTCAGCAGTATTGGATAGTATTGTGCAGGCAGATCCGTTTTCATCCATAAAACCAAAATCCCAGATCGTTGCTTTGCAATCTTTCGCCATAAAGGAACCATAAGGATCATCATGATTGATGATGGCAATATCTTCATCCCCAAGATTGTCAAAAAGTTTCTTCTTGGCTGCTGCGTAGGCGTCAAGCGTCTTATGGTAATCAAGATGGTCATGACTTAAATTGGTGAAGGCGGTTACATTATAGGGTATGCCTGCGCAACGTTCCTGATCGAGTGCATGAGAAGACACCTCCATAATAACATGCGTACACCCGGCATCTGAGATTTCACGATAGTCTTTAGCAAGTTCTATAGCGTCAGGGGTGGTCAATTTACTGGGCAGGATCTTATTGCCAATTCTTTTTTCAACTGTTCCCAGTAAGGCAACACTATAACCCAAATGGTTTAAAACCTGGTATACAAGCGTTGTAACGGTTGTTTTACCGTTTGTTCCCGTTACACCAACTGAGATGACTTCATTCTGTGGATTATCATTAGAAGCCAGGGCTAATTTACTGACAAGCTTACGGGAATCTGTAACGACTAAAAGAGCTGACTCTTCCGGGATATCCACGTTCTTTTCGGAAATGATGACACGGGCACCGTTTGTTATGGCCATATCAATATAATTATGACCATCACTTTGAAAACCTTTCACAGCAATAAACACATCACCGGGTGATACTTTCCGGGAATCCTGCACAATATCCCCTGCTTTATCAGGTGTTGATCCTGATATTTGCACGGGCTTACAGATTGCTATGAGTTCCTTAAATGTCACTTATGATTGTATCCTTTATCTTGAGCTTAAAATTTCCTGCATCGGCCTGGATTTTCCGCGGATGGTTACAGTGTGATTTAATCGCATGAGTGCTTTTGATTTCGGAAATTGTGTAAAGACAGTTCCCGAACCGATAATTTTAACCTTGAAACCAACCTTAGTTAAAAGATGAGCTGCTTCCCGCATACTCATTCCTTTTACATTGGGTACATTGGCATATTCATGCTGACCTGGCTGGACTGAATCTGATCCATCTACGCTGGTGGCCACCAATTCAATTTGTTGATGAGGTTTTATTTCAGTACCCTCTGATGGGGTCTGATCAGTAATAATACCACCATTTCCTTTAATTTGAAAGGCAAAACCTACCTGCCGAAGGAAATTTTCAGCCTGTTTTTTGCCTAACCCTTTAACGCGTGGGACAACAGCGTAATGAGGTGTCTCCGGAAGTTTATCAACTTTTTCCTGTAACTGTTTGTCTACTCCTATTAAGCGTGTCGCAATATTATGAAATATCGGTGCCGAGACCTGCCCACCGTAAATACTCGTTTTAGGTTCATCCAGAATAACAAGGCATACATACTGAGGATTATTGACCGGGAAGAATCCAACAAAGGATGCTATATGTCCTAAATGATAACTTCCGTCAATATATTTTTGTGCCGTACCCGTTTTCCCGGCAATTGTAAGCCCGGTTACCTTAGCCTTAGCGGCTGTTCCCGAATCGGAAACAACCCCCTGGAATACAGGCAATAATGTATGGATTGTAGATTCTTTGGCGATGCGCCTTACGGTAACCGGTTTAATGCGTTTAATAACGTCTCCCTGCTCATTAATCAATGCTTTTACTACATAGGGGCGCATCATCACACCATTATTGGCAAATGCTCCATATGCCTGTGCCAGTTGAAGGGGGGTAACCTGCACTTCATAACCGATGGCCATCCATGGTAAACTGACTTCACTCCACTGGTATGGTTTCCGGAGGAGCCCCGATTGTTCATCCGGCAGATCAATGTTGGTAGGAGAGCCAAAGCCGAGATTACGTGCATATTGATAAAATACATTCGGGTTCAATCGCATGGCAATATCGGCAGTAGCTATATCGGATGATTCTTCAATGACCTGAGGAAATGTCATAGTACCCAATGGTTCGTGGTCGCGCATCCATTGACCATGTATCAGTTTTTTACCGTCTTTAGGAGTTTTGAATTTTTCATTCATAGCCACAATACCCCGATCGACGGCAGCCATAGCGGTTACCAGTTTAAAAGTTGATCCCGGTTCAATCATATCTGAAATAGCATAATTACGGCGATTTTCATCGATTGATATGCCCGGGTGATTGGGATCAAAAGTGGGGTAGTTGGCCATCGCTTTTATGGCACCGGTTTTAGGGTCCATTACAATAGCCGTACCATATTTGGCTTTGGTACGCTGTATCCCTTCCTTGAGCTCTTCTTCAACAATAGCCTGAATATGGACATCAAGAGTCGTTTTAAGTGTGTATCCATTCACAGGTCTTTTGCGGGGAGCTCCAACAATAGCCTGAATATGATTCTGACGGTCACGTTGTACCTGTTGTATGCCGTCTTCACCTTTCAGTTGTTCATTATAATAGGCTTCGAGGCCGGTCATACCGTTCATGTCGTGATTAACATAGCCCAGTACATTGGCCGCCAATGAGTCATAATTATAGCGTCTCCGATATTGTTCACTTAATATGATGCCGTGGAAATCGAGTTGTTTGAGGGCGTCGTAGGCATCAATATTAACCGATTTGTTCAATACCACATAGCGTGACCGACGGGGAGCCGATCGTATTTTTTTTAGGTAATAGCCGGCAGTGGTAGATGTGTGTTTTGCCAGCGTTGAACAAACAGTTTGGATTTTTTGAGATGTTATCGTGGGGTAGTGCGGATCGATGGCCACATGGTAAGCTACTGTGTTTGTGGCCAGTATTTTTCCCTGGTCGTCAAGTATATTGCCGCGTTGAGCGGGGATTGGGATATAACCTATAGCCTGGTCATTCCATAGCTTTCGCAGATTTTTTCCTTGCCAAATGTCGATACGTAATATTTGAAACAGTATGGCACAGGGCAGGAGAAATACCAGCCCGAGCATAATAAACATTCGATTTAATATACTGTTTCGTACTTTGTTCACGGTTTCCTGATAACTATAACTTTATCTGCGGGTCCGCCATTAACCAGACCGAGTTTTTTTGCTTTACTGTAAATTTCAGCCGGACCTATCATCCGGTCGTAAGTGAATTTTCTGTCTTCGTAAATGCGTTTGGCTTTACTATAATCTTGTTTAAGATGGTTAACTTGTTTGTATAATCTCTGAGTTTGAAAAACATGATTTAAATAAAGAAGCCCGGAGAACCCGATGATTATCGAGCCCATAATAACCTTCCAGGGTGTGATTTTCGGCCATTTTATATTACGGTCAGTCGATTTTTCTTTTTTAGCATAGCTGCCGTATTGTCCCCCGTTATTTTTGAGATGGGGGCTGTAAACCAAATCTGTACCCTTAGTAAATTTTTTTTCCCGTTTTCCCTTTTTCCCGAAATTGTTTTTTTTCTTCCGAACATTCGGTTTTACTTTCTTTTCCGGTTTTATTGGAGAATGAACAAACATCTCTATCTTTCTTTATGATTTTATCGCAACGCGTAATTTTGCACTTCGTGCTCGTGGATTACGAGCGATTTCCTCATCCGATGCCGTAATAACTTTTCGGTTGAGCATTTCAATTTCCGATAAAATATTTCCGTATAAATCTTTTTTAATCTTTCCCTCAAGATTTCCGCTTTTAAAAAAATTCTTAACAATTCGATCTTCAAGTGAGTGATACGATATGACAACATACCGGCCACCCGGTTTTAATAATGTCAATCCGGCCATTAACGCATTTTCGAGCATTTCCAACTCCCTGTTTACTTCAATGCGGATAGCTTGAAATACCCGGGCAACAGATTTTGTTGCATGACGACCTTTTACAATCGATTCAACAATCTTACGAAGTTCCGAAGTTGTTGATATCGGCCTGTTTTCGACAATAGCTCGTGCTATTCGACCACTTTTTTTCTCTTCACCATACTTGTACAAAATGTTTTTAAGCTTATCCAAGTCATATTCATTGACGATTTTTTGAGCCGTTATTCCGGTGAATTTTCCCATCCTCATATCCAATGGAGCTTCCTGTTGAAAGGAAAAACCTCTGTCCGGAGTATCTATCTGATGGCTCGAAACGCCCAAATCCAATAAAATTCCGCTAATATTTCCTCTTGTTTCGGGAGGAAGTAATACATCCATATACCCAAAATTGCCATATACGGTTTTAAAACGGGAGTCATTACCAATCCTTTGCTCAGCCGTCTTAATAGCTTCTTCATCCTGATCTATGCCAAAGAGCAAGCCCTGATCATCAAGCCGTGAAAGGATTTCCCGGGAATGTCCGCCGCCACCCAATGTGCCGTCGATATATATGCCGTCTGTTTCAGTGACTAATAAATCGACTGCCTCTTTTAAAAGCACCGGTTCGTGAAACGATGGTGATGTTGTCATTCGTCTTCCACATCTCCCATTACTTCCTCAAAGAGATCCTGATACGACTCAAAACTCATGTTCTCGTCCTCAATTGCCAATTGCTCTGGCGACCAAAGCTCAATTCGTTCTCCGCTGCCAATGAAAATGACTTTTGTATCTATATCACTCCAGTTCATTAATTTTGCCGGTATGGAGATACGATTTTGATTATCTAATCCAACGTCTTCGGCTGACCGGAGAAAATTCCGTATAACCGTTCGACCCTGTCTGGAAAACGAATTAATTTTTGACAATTTTCCTTCTACTTTTTCCCACTCATCTTGTGGATAAAGGTAGAGGCATTTCTCAAGGCCTTTCAAAATTGTAAAACGTTCCTGTGCCTGCGGACTTAAATATTTCCGCAGCTTGGCCGGGAAGCTCGCGCGTCCTTTATTATCGACCGAGTGTTCATATTCACCTTTGAAACTCGACACAGGTACCTGTTGACTAATGTTAACGACTCATTTTAGGAGGTATGAGAAAAATTTCCCACAACTCCCCACTTTACTCCACAAAGTACCCGAAAGTTGTACATTTTGTCAAGAAAAGAATGCTTTGAAAACAAACTTTTTTCAATGATTTAAGAGAAGGAAGGCTTAATAGATGTTTTTATAGCACTTAAGTAATTGTTATTTAATACTATATAGCGTTATATGTAAGATATATGTGTTAGAAAATTTTAAACAAAATATTTCTAATAAAATAGTGGAATAAAGTGGTTTATTTCTGAAAATCAGTAAATGTAGGTTTTCAAACAGGTCGTTTCGGGGTAAAAGTGAGTACCCAAAATAAGTCATCTTACCTTTATCGAGTAGCTGGTTATTAATGAATGATTTTGAAATAACCGACTGTTAATATATCAGGTTATTACCTATTTTTTGGATGTCAGATAGTAATCCACCGGCGGTAACTTCCCTGCCTGCACCGGGGCCTTGAATAATGAGTGGGTAATTGTGGTAGCGGCCGGTATAGATTGCAAGTAAATTATCCGTGCCTTTGAGAGACCCAATTGGAGAATCAACCGGGACAGCCTGGACATCAATACTTACCTGACCGTCTTCGAAACGACCAATGTATCGTAAGACTTTATTTTCATCTTTAGGTTGTTCAACCCTATCATGCCACAACTCATCATAGTCTTTAATCATTTTTATAAAATCATCTCTGCTAACATTTGATAGAGCGTCGGGAACCAATGATTCAACTTTAACATCCCTACGTTCCAAGCGGTGTCCGATGGTTCGGGCCAGTGTCAGAAATTTACGAGCGACATCTTCACCGGACAAATCGTCGCGGGGATCCGGTTCTGCATATCCTAATTCACGGGCTTTAATAATACTTTCACTGAAAGATTGGCCTTTTTCAAGTTCTCCGAATAAATAAGTCATAGTTCCCGATACAGAGCCGATAATTTTTTCAATCTTATCACCGGACTCACATAAATCTTTTATCGTTTGAATAACAGGCAATCCGGCTCCTACCGTCGTTTCGTATTTAAAATAGACTTTTCTGCTTTTAGTAAGATCCTGAAGGGTGTCGAAATATTCCTGGTCTGATGTATTGGCTATTTTACTGGGTGTGGCGATGTGAACGCCACATTCCAATAATTTCTTATACTTTCCGGCGACAACAGATTTGCCGGTTGCGTCGACAAAGATAGTACGGTAACTGAATTCACTTGTAAGTTTATCAACGATAAAAGACCAGTCGGTCGGGTCGCCATCTGCAAGTTGATTTTTAATATCACCGGGCGCCAAACCATGATTATTCCAGATCATCTTTTTACTGTCACAGGCCCCGATGATATTGTATTCAACCGAATCATTCTCAAGAGAATCGAGTTGATTAAGGAGTGCACCGCCAATGGTTCCCACTCCGGCTATAAAAAGCCTGACGCGTTTACTTGAAATGCAAAAATGATCATTTATGAGTCGAATTGCCGGAACAGCTTTTAAGGTCGGAAGTATAAAGGTGAATCTCCTGTTTTCAACTTCCTTGGCATAAGCCATGGGTACTATACGGTTATCAGCTAAAACAGCCAGAATCTTACCAGTAAGACCATTATCCTGATACAATCGGTTTCCGATCACGGTGATCATACTAATATCGGAGGAGACAACAGGTGGCTCGAGAAGCTTCAGTTCCAATTCTTCAGAAAATTCTGATACTAATTGTTTCCGGGCGACAGCTGCCTGACTTCCGGATACAGCAAGGGAAAAGCCAAGGTTCGAATAGGCTGAAGCATTGAAATAGACATTGACGTTTTTTTCATGCAATACCGTCAGTGCGCGGGTCAGTAATGATCGTATTTTCTCCAGTCCATAACTTTTTAGTCCTATCAAGGCCAGATCATTTTTTATGGAAACGGAACGCAGGAGTCCGGTTTCCGTGTCTTTTTCGGAATTTACCAATGTACCTTGTGCAGCGGGATCGAATGTGTTTTTAATCACAATGGGGATGTTAAGTTGCTCCAAAGGTAACACCGTGCTCGGATGCAAAACGTTGGCTCCGAAATGAGCCATTTCAGCCATTTCGGAATAATGCAGGTTAGGGATGGGTAATGCCGTGGGGATGCTGTTTGGGTCTGTCGTGAAGACACCATTAACATCCGTCCATATTTCTACTTTGCGGGCACCGAGTATTTTGCCGATGATTCCGGCTGTGTAATCTGAACCGGATCTGCCTAATGTGGTTATTTCTCCGTTCTCTGTAGAGCCAATATATCCCGTTATAACGGGAATATTACCATTTACAGGGAAGAGCACTCCCTTTACAAGTTGTGTGGTTACCTTAAAGTCGACTTTGGCATTTCCATATTGGTTATCGGTACGTATAAGGTGCTGCGACTCAAAGGATTGTGCGGGAATATTGTTTTCCTGCAGGAGCGCGGCAAAAAGGTGACAGGACAAACGCTCACCGGTGGATAAGACCAGGTCCTTTTGAGCAGATGACATTTCCTGATGCTTAGAGATATATCTGAGATTTAATTCTAATTCAGCAAAGATACTGTCAAAAACCCGGAATAAGCTCTTATTTCGGTCGCCGGAAATTATTTCCAAAGCCGTATTAACGTGTCGTTCCTTAAGATCCTGCAACTTTTTGATCCATTTCGAATCATTTATTTTTGCCATTTCAAGCAGTTGCAGAAGCTGATCGGTTACTCCACCCATAGCTGAAACAATAACGGCAATTTTAGCCTGTTTTCGTTTTTGGGATACGATTGTTACGGCGCTCTTCAGTAATGCTGAGTTTGAAAGAGAAGTGCCACCGAATTTAATTACTTCCAGATTTTCCACGACGATTTATGGTTTACTTAATATTTTTTTTGAGGTCTGAGAGAGAAAAGGGGTGATGACTGATTCCATCTGATCAAATTCGATCAAGAATGCATCATGTCCATGGGGGGATATTATTTCAGCATATGTACCATTGCCGAGTAAATAAGCCAGTTCTTTTTGTTCCTGAACAGGATATAGAAGATCCGTATCGATACCTATGACAAGAACGGGGGTATTAATATTATTGAGTACCGATTGAAAAGTTCCGCGGTCCCGGGCGATGTCATGCAAATCCATGGCCTGTGTTAAACGAACATAGCTGAGGGCATCAAAACGGTCGACCAGCTTTTTGCCCTGGTAATTCAAATAAGATTCGATTTGAAAATTTCCGGAATCATTCCTGCGTTCGCGTGAAAATCGATCTTCCATTGATTGCCAGGTCCTGTAACTCAGCATGGCCATCATCCGGGCAGTTGACAGCCCTTTTTTTGGTTGAGCATCAGGAGAATAATAACCATTGTTCCAATTCGAGTCAGCATAAATAGCCTGGCGTTGAGTCTCACTAAGGCCAATAGCCCATGCTGAATGGGCTTTATTCATACCAATAACGACGGCAGAGTGAATGCGTTCATCCATGACAAGGAATTCCAGTACCTGCATGCCGCCCATTGAGCCGCCCATAGCCAATTCTATCCCCGATATTTTCCACTCATCCAAAAGGATTTGTTGAAAACGTACCATATCGCGAATAGAGACTATCGGGAAATCACCGGAATACTGCTGCCCTGTTTTTGGATTTATACTTTGGGGACCCGTAGAACCATAACAGCTTCCCGGAACATTGATACAGAGCACGAACTGTTCATCAAGGTTAATGATATCATTATGCTCGAAGAAACCGTAGAACCAATCGTCCGCTTCGGTATTTCCGGTTAAAGCATGACAAATAAGTACAACATTATCACGGTTTTCATTAAGCCTGCCCCATGATTTGTAAGCAATATCGGGTTGATGCAACACATAACCTGATTCTGTGGTAAATGTACCGTTATAGTGGAATATTTGTGATGTGTTTGCCATACTCTTTTATCCCTGTTTTATAAACAGCCAGATACGATAACCCGCAGATTACCGCATCTGATTGAAAATCCAACTATGTAATCCGTATTATTTAATGAATTCAATTTTTCCATTCAGTTTTACGGAATTTTTTATGATATCGTGAACCGGACACTTTGTTTCAATTAATGTTTCAAGCTGTTTTAACTTCTCCGGGTTGCTTTCCGGTGTCTTAATTTCAATCCGGTAATCGACTTCTTTAAAGCCCGGCCGTGTTTCTTCATCTAAATTGAGGAAACCTTTTAAATCCAATTTCCCTTTAGATGTCACTTTAACCGAGGTAACCGGAATTCCGAGCGCAACAGCATAAGCCTTAATTACGATTTCTTTACATGTTGCAAGTGCACCAAGAACCAACTCAACGGGATTAGGCCCTTTATCGGTGCCACCTAATGCAATCGGTTCATCAACCGTAATATTAAAATTCCGGATTGTGGTATTAGACTGAAAACCATTGACTAATTCAGAAATAATGGATGGTTCAATTATGGATGAATCCGGTTTTTCCTTAATTTGGCTGATCAAATTGCCAACCGCTTTACCAATGGATTCGTCTGCAGATATTTCTGATAATGTTACAGTACTCATGTTATCCTTTATGATTAAACGGTTACCTGAATCTTTTCGAAAGCCTGGGCAAAGTCGCCTATGATGTCATCTATATGTTCGATACCAACGGAAACGCGGATCATGTCTTTGGTCACACCCGAGCTCAACTGGTCCTCATCACTCAACTGCTGATGTGTTGTTGAAGAAGGATGAATGACCAATGTTTTGGCATCACCAACATTAGCAAGATGACTGGCCAGTTCCACATTATTGATAAATGCTTCACCGGATTCGAGGCCGCCCTTGATACCAAATACGACGATGGAGCCAAAAAGGCCTTTACGGAAATATTTCTTTGCCAGTGCATGATGGGGATGATCTTCCAGTCCGGGATACCATACCCAATCGACTTGATTTTGTTCTTTGAGCCATTTAGCTAATTTCAGAGCATTCTCGCAATGACGCTCAACCCTGAGGGAAAGTGTCTCAAGTCCCTGCAGGAATAAGAAAGAGTTGAATGGGCTCTGAGCAGATCCAAGGTCGCGTAGTTGTTCGACACGCGCTTTAATGATAAATGCGATATTACCGAAGTCGCTGTCTTTACCAAATGTTTCCCAGAAATTAAGGCCGTGATAACTCGGGCTCGGTTCGGTAAAAGCGGGGAATTTGCCATTAGCCCAGTCAAATTTACCGGAATCAACAATGACACCACCGATTGAAGTCCCGTGCCCGCCGATCCATTTAGTAGCCGAGTGAACAACAATATCAGCACCGTGATCTATTGGGCGGCAGGTATAACCACCGGCACCGAATGTGTTATCAATAATGAGAGGGATACCGTTGTTATGGGCAACCTGAGCCAGTCCTTCAAAATCAGTTACTGTCAGGCGTGGATTGCCAATAGTTTCAGCATATATGGCTTTCGTATTGGAATCGATGGCCTTTTCGAAATCTTGCGGATCATCTGAATCAACAAATTTTGTTTCGACACCAAGCCGGGGCAAAGTGTTTTTGAACAGATTAAAGGTGCCCCCATATAAATTGCTGGAAGCTACAATATTATCCCCGCTCTGAGTGATATTGGTAATGGCCAGTAATTCTGCAGACATTCCGGATGCCGTGCCGAGTGCGCCAACACCACCTTCGAGCGCCGCGATACGTTCTTCGAAAACCGCGGTTGTAGGATTCATGATACGGGTGTAAATGTTCCCGAACTGTTTCAAAGCGAAAAGTGCGGCTGCATGATCCGTATCATCAAAAGTATAAGATGTTGTTTGGTATATCGGAACTGCACGTGAGTTTGTTTCCGAATCAGGTTCCTGACCGGCGTGAAGTTGTAAGGTTTCGAATTGATATTTTTTTATCTTGTCGTTACTCATTTCATGTATCTCCTGTAGTGGTGATGTATGATTTGTTTTATTATTTCAAAGGATGGATACCCCGGGCTGCAACCCGGGGTATCTCTTTATTAAAAAAAAAGCCTCTTCCGAAAAGATGTTCGGAAGAGGCTTTTTTTAATCATACAAAAACCTTTTCGTCTCATCTTTCCCGAATGCGTAAAATCAGTGCTTCGAGCAGGAATTAGCACCTGACCTCCGTTGCCGGAGCGGTTGCTAAGGTGTCACCGGGCCTGTTCCCTCGACCTTTCTTGATAAGAATCTTGTCTGTAATAGAAAGAACAAAAAAGCCCTGCGAGTACTCTCGAAGGGCTAATCAAAAATCGTTATAAAGACGATTTAATACGTACCCTTCGATGAATGCATTTGCATCACCATACAACAACACATGCGTGTAATAATATTGTTTGAGTACGTCATCTTTAAAATTGTTGAAAAATTTTGTTAGACCATTCTGATTAAACTAAAGGCCAAAATAAACCATCTGTAAAAACAATGCAATTAATTTAATATTAATATATTAGGATAATATATTGTAAGCGCTTTTTCTTATCAGTGGTGCCTTATTAATATCCATAATTTCTAATAAAAGTTTCTTTATCACGCCACTTCGACCGCACTTTTACATGTAAATTGAGAAATATTTGCTTTCCGATGAACGCTTCAATTGATTTCCTTGCTGCTGTTCCGAGCTTTTTTAAAGCTGATCCTTTTTTGCCGATCAGTATACCTTTCTGAGAATCGCGATTCACTACGATCTCAGCATCTATGTGATCGATTTTTTCACTTTCTTCGTACTGGACGATATTGACCGCACAGGAATAGGGTATTTCCTGCTGGAACTGCAGAAAGATTTGTTCGCGTATTAACTCGGCTACAAAAAATCGCTCAGGGTGTTCACTGATCATATCTTTGGGATAGAAAGGTGGCCCATAGGGCAGTCGTTCGAGTAAGGCCTCAACAAGTTTGTCAAGTCCTTCTTTTTTCAAAGCGGATACAGGCAGGATCAGATCGAATGGATAGACATTGGATAATTCATCAATAAGAGGAAGTATGGCGGTACTGCTGACCAAATCCATTTTATTAATAACGAGAATAACCGGTTTGTGTAGTTGCTTGAGTTTCTCAAATGTTTCTTCCGGGGGAATCTTATCGGTAGCATCCACCAAATAAACAATGATATCGGCGTCCTGCCTGGCCGTTGCAACATTGCGCATCATGGCCTCCTGCAACTTGTATTTTGGATGAATCATACCCGGAGTGTCAATAAAAATGATCTGTGTTTCAGGTTTGGAGTAGATTCCGATGACCCTGTGCCGCGTTGTTTGCGGTTTATTTGTTGTGATCGAAAGTTTACTGCCCACAATGGCGTTCAACAACGTCGATTTGCCGGCGTTTGGTTTCCCTATTATAGCGACATAACCCGATTTATGATTTTGGGGAATGTCGTGAATTAATTGATCTTGTTCGTTTAAATCGTTCATCAATAGTTAACCGGTATAGTTATCAGTTATAGCCTTCATATGCTTAACTGAATTGGCCAGTCCGTTAAAAATGGCATCGCATATGAGTGCATGTCCAATACTAACATCATTGAGATGCGGTACGGTATTTAATAAGAGTTCAATATTCTCAAAATTGAGTCCATGACCGGCATTTACCTTTATCCCGGCATCATGAGCCATTCTTGCCGCTACTGTAAGCCTGTCAAGTTCTTCTTTTTGTTTACCTGATGAATCAGCATTAGCATACGTCCCGGTGTGAAGCTCTATCTCATCGGTGCCGAGTTCTATGGCCTTTTCTATTTCTTTAGGCTCGGGATCAACAAATAAACTGATTGTTATTCCTTTATCTTTTAAAAATGGGAAAACACGTTGCTTAAAATCGTCATAAAGTTTCGTCAGCTGTAATCCGCCTTCGGTTGTCAGTTCCTCTCGTTTTTCCGGTACAAGTGTCGACAGGTGCGGTTTGACTTCTGCACACTTCTTTAGCATCTCATCAGTGGCGGCCATTTCAAAATCTATGATTCCACGAATACTTTTACTGAGCCGGTCTACATCCTCGTCACGCATATGCCGTCGGTCTTCCCGGAGATGAAAAACGATCCCGTCGGCACCGGCATCTTCACAAACACTGGCAGCTTTGACTACATCGGGAACACCTTCTCCGCGGGCATTTCGTAACGTTGCAATATGATCAATATTAATGAGTAATTTCATGATAATAATGTTATTCCGAACTATCTTATAATTATTTAATATTAAATTGATGAAGTGTTTAAGAGAAAAATTGAATTAAATTTCTTAACATTATGTTAGTTTCAAAAATAATATAATTATCTCTCAGTTATCTTTATTGTTCGATAAGATACAACGAATAGTACTAAATGAAAGTTATAGAACATTACAAAAAAGCAAAAGAACCGTTAATTTCATTTGAGATCATTCCTCCGAAACGTGGTGGATCTGTACAGCACGTATTTGATTCCCTGGATCTGGTGATGCAGTTCAAGCCGCCCTTTATTGATGTAACGTCACATGCTGCAGAAGCTTATTATGAGGAATTGTCGGATGGTAATATCAAAAGGCATATTAAAAGGAAACGTCCGGGAACCATCGGATTATGTGCAGCCATTAAACACCGGTATGGTGTGGATCCGGTACCTCATCTGGTATGCAAGGGATTTACGAAAGAGGAGACGGAAGATGCCCTGATCGAGCTCAATTACCTCGGAATTGATAACGTGCTGGCTATCCGCGGTGACAATGGTACTCCCAAACCGATACGAAAAGACCGTTCGATCAATGAGTATGCCATCGACCTGGTTCGCCAGATTAAAAAGATGAATGAAGGCGTTTATCTGGAAGATTTAATTGATGCGGCGCAGACGAATTTTTGTGTGGGCGTTGGAGGGTATCCCGAGAAGCACTTTGAAGCACCAAATCTAGCCTGGGATATCAAACGTCTTAAAGAGAAAGTGGATGCAGGTGCCGATTACATCGTAACCCAAATGTTCTACGACAATGATGCATTCTTCAAATTTGTAGATGATTGCAAGGCTGAAGGCATTAAAGTTCCGATTATACCCGGATTGAAAGTCGTAACGACAACCCGGCACATGAAATCTCTGCCGAGTACCTTTCACGTGAATTTACCGAATGAACTGGCTGATGCCATTTCAAAAGATCCCGAACATGTTAAAGATATCGGTATTGAGTGGACCACAAAGCAGTGCAAGGAATTGTTGGATAAAGGGGTCCCGGGTCTTCACTTTTATATTATGGCTAATCCAAAACCGGTCATTGATGTGATAGAATCACTGCCTCTCGGTCAGTCATTAAAGGTGTGATGGGTTAACAGAGATCAGTAATCAATCACACAGTTCAAAGTTGTTGATGCCTAAATAAGGTCGACAAAATTAATAAGTGGCTGTTAATTTAATACTATGTATACCCTCTCTGTGTGTAACTGTCAGTCATACCTGTAGTTATCATTCAAACTAAAACCGGGTATTCACAATATTGTTATAGATTGATCCAAACGTATAGCGAATACCAACAGATGTGGAAAATGAATATGAGGTAGCCTGTTGACGCAGATTCAGCAGGACATCCTGATTGGTAATATTTTGTTTGGACAGCGAAATTTGGTCATTTATCAAGGAATAGCTGCCCCACAGGTGAACGGATAAACCCCGGAATACTTTTATATCGAGCGATGCATGAAAATCGACCCGGTTTTTGCTAAAATCGTTGAGCATGTGAGATCCTGTGATGCGGCTTTCTATCTCCCCCCACGGTTGTATAAGATTCAGATGAATGGATAACTGTTGTTTGACTACAAACTGGGAGTTTTTGAGATAAATCGTTTCATGCGTATAATTCGAATAATAGGGAATAACTTCGTACCGGAAGCTTAATTCGTGTTGGGAGTATTCCGAGTACGGGAAAATATTATATTCAAGAGCCGGGCTTGCTCCAACATTGAGATCAATATTATTATATGTCGATGAACTCGCATTGGAATATAGTCCGATTGACCAGTGAGGACTCAGGCTTTTTGCAACAAGACCGTTATAATTTTCACTGTGCTGATGCGTCCTCGTCTCGCTGCCGTCGGAAAAAACGTACTTGTTTTTATTAAAATGTCCGGAAGTATTAAATCGAATTTTCCATTTATTGGTAATTCGTTCTGCTGACAAAAAGCTGTTTAACGAAAATGAATGCTGGGTTTTTTGTCCACTTATATACGTCCCTGCATCTACATGAAATACCCAGTGGTTCCAGTGATCATGTTGTTTGGTTTCGGTGGAAGATCCGGGTTTCTCATATTTGATGTTAAGATATTTTGAAACATCTGAATTTATAACAAAAGGGACCAATCCGATTTTAATACGTTTGACCAATCCTTTTCTCTCATCGTCTCTGGTATCTGTACTGGAGGCTATATAATTAAGAGTATCTCTTTTATCTGCATAGCGATGGCGGCCAATGAATTTCATGGTATACTCATGTCCACCACTTGCCGTACCAACTCTTGAAATGAGCAGATAAACATCGGCTACGGTGTTATCGCGAACATAATTAATAAATTTTATATGAGATTTGATGTATCCTAAATAGCAGTTATGACAATCGATGTAAACGTTAACTCTATGGCCGGCTGGCGGATTAACTGTCAGAGTGGCCTTAGTATTCCCTTTAGCAAGCAAAGAAACGGGTAGAAAAGCCGTAATGATTAAAATAATTGCGTTGTAGCGTAACTTCATAAAAAACTTTACCAGGATTAAAAAATGTAAGAAGGGATAAGCAAATAATTTCTGTTATAAAATATATTTCATGATAAACAGATACATATTCATTTCCTTTGATTTATACTTTTTAGCAAACGTTTACGTATCAAGCTTGTTGTAAAAAAAAATTATTATCTGGGCCAATGTCTTACGCCGATATAAATCAGGAATGGAGAATCCAATAATAGAAGGTTATGCAAAGCCTTCTTCTTTTAAAAAGATAGAACGCGGAGGATACGGAAAATGCGGATACGCAAGGATATGATAATAAGGACATTATATTTTGCAGGAGCAGGTGTGTTTTATCCATCCTGTCATATTATACATACCTGAATGTTCAAAAATGCTAAATATCAGCAATTCGGGACATAATAAGATTGCGTGAAAAAAGATTTAATTCTAATTTCACACGTATCGATCGTGTTAAAACATTACATAAAAATTAAAGCCACTTTCAGCCAAAAAGTAGCTTTTGAAATTCTCTTAATACCCTACATTTCTTTCTTATCACATTAATCATCAGATATCCATTATACAAAACATATAAACAGACTTTTTCATAGATAGATGACTCATATTATTGAAACATCTGATCGGTAAATCTGTTTTGAAGCGTAATGAGATTCAGGTTCAGATCTCTTGCTTCTTCAATTCCTGAATAAAACGAACGGATTCAACAGGTAAAAATGAAAAAAATCAGGTTTAAAGTTGTTGTATTTAAAGTTATCTCAAGGATACGGTGTCATTGGGCTGATCATTATAAAAGATATGCGACAATTCTAATAAGCATGTTGTTGCTATTCACGGAGTTGTTCACTTCGTTGGCCCCGCTTCAGCGTTGTGTTGGTTTCTGGGTGGCCAATATGCCGGAATTCGAATTATCAGCAATAGTTGGTAAAAGGGGAGCAGAAAGATTTCAGAACCTGGATGATGTTATGAAATCCTATATTCAGCCGAATACTATTTATGATACAAATGGTGAGGTAATAGCGAGAATGGATAGTCCCGATAATATTCCGTATTTCCTGCAAAATTACCTTGTAATTCTTGAAAATAACCGGTTTTATGATACCTATGTAGTCGATTGGACAGGTGTCATCCGTGCGATGATAACTGACATTGTCCATGGTGATTTTGTACAGGGTGCCAGTGGAATTATACAGCAGTTTTCAAGAGGTATCATTTTACAGAACGACAGGAAATTCTGGCTCCGGAAGATGAAGGAGGTGTTGATAAGCTACGGACTCAGTTATAAATACAGTCACCAAAAGTTGTTGCACTATTATATGTCGAGTGTATTCCTTGGGTCTTTCAATTCTCCGCCAATACAGATTAGAGGGTTAAAAAGAGGTGCTGATGAACTTTTTGGACAGGATATTACTAAAATTACCAAGCCGCAAGGACTGGCGCTAATAACATTGATAAGCAGCCCGAATACTTATCTGAAAAACAAAACGGCATTTCAGATCCGGTATAATCATCTTGCTTATTCGCTTCGAAACAGAAAAATTATATCGGAGGATGAGTATCAACGAATCATAAATAATATACCCATCATCGATACCACCAAAGTAAAATTGCGGGCAGCGAAAATTGCTTATCGAAAGCAGATAGTGGATCAACTTAACTCACTTGATAATAATTCACCCCTCATACAAACCACGATTGACCTGAATGTAGTCGAATCCGCCCATAAAACACTAACAAAGGCTGTCGGAGATTTTACGAAAGAGACCGGTATCAGGGATTTGGACGGATTTATGATTGTCGCCCGTAATGATTCGTTGCTGGCTATTATCGGATCGGCACAAACGGGTGATGGGTATATGAATAACAGTGATATACGGTCCGCCTGGAGGCCGGGGTCGCTGGTTAAGCCGTTAATTTACAGCGAGTTTATAAGTGAAGGCGGTAATATTTATCAAAAACTACCAGCCGGCGGTCCAAAGACTTTTAAGGTTTCGGACGGGATATGGACGGTGAAAAATTATTCGAATCGGGATAATGATCCCCATGATCAGAAAGCGATCAATGCGCTTGCACGGTCCAATAATGTAGCAGCGGCTTACCTTGCTGTAAATTACGGGGATTCGCTTCAGAAGCGTCTTCATAAAGCCGGTGCCGATTCAACATTTTCACATCACCCGGCGACATTTATTGGGGCCGATGCACCGAAACCCCTCGACTTGTTTCGTTTATTACAAACTTACGTACCTCCGTATGGTAAAATTCCTGATCATTTTATTGAGATAAAAAATGATACATCGCATTATGTTACTCTTTTTGATACAGGAGTAGCTCGAGAAACGGCATATTGCCTGGAAAATGCCCTGCGGGATTCAAGAGGTACGCTGCATTTTACGGAAGGCTTGTATAACTGGAATGACACGGAATTCCTGGGAAAAACGGGAACGGCACAGCAAAGCACATCAGCCGGATTGTTCGTTGTTCGTCCCGGTGGGGTAAGTGTACTGATGGGAGTATTCAGCCGGTCCGGCAAGTCTCTAAGGTATTTAAACGGAGGGGCTATTCAGGGTGCTTCACTTGCTCCATACATGCAACATTTCTTTAAGACTGCATCCATAAACGGCAGAATAAACGGGCGTTTTGATTTCAGAAGGGATGAATTTCACGCCAAAAAAGATCACATTGTAAAAAAACTGAAGAGTTGGTTCGATAAGATCAAAGCCATTTTTTGAAAAAAGAAATATTTTAAAAATAGGACATTCGTTAGAAATATCAGCAACATCATACTACTTGCAACTGACATAAACTTATCATTAAATATCTGATATATCATATAGCATTTAAAAAAACATGAATTGTTAGTTTAATCATCCTATTTCTGATTTACCCTTATCCATTTTGCATAGACCTGTGGGAATAAAATATCCTCATGACGGACAAGATATTTCAATAATTCAACTCTGTCCATATCATTGAGCCAACCTGGGAAAACCGGTGCGGTAATATCTTTTGCATCAGGTATCCATTCATAGAGATAACCCCGCACGGTTAATACGTAAACAGGATTTTGAATATCATATGTTGTAGTAGCCGCGAATGTCATATCCATATATTCAGGTGGAAGAAGCATGACATAAGAAGAATCGCTCTTACTTATGTTTTCTTTTAGATTTGTCCCATGATTAGAGGCCTTAACAGATGTCAGTTCCAAAGGATACAAAGTTAGTGGTCGATCCTGATTGAAATCTATGGACAATGTATTGATGTGCCAAACATCAGTCATGGAAGATAAGCGGACTTTAAGCGGACTTATTAAATGATCCGGATTGTTTAACCTAACAGCCCTGGTAAATGGCACAACATCAGCCGCAGGAGGTATGGTTCCCACTTTTTCCCAGTTCTTACCGTTCCATATTTCAACGAGCAGACTACTTTTTTGAATACCTTCCTGAACCAATTTTTTTAATTCAGTATCTTCATCAAGTGCACGATAGAATTTCAGACTTTCATCACCCAAAATAGTGCTTGCGAAACGATACCCTAAAGTCATAAGATCTGTGTTAATGGCGTCAACAATCAATGTGGCATTATGCTTTCCACCGGGGATTGTAAATTCAACATTAAGGGTATCCCGGTATTTTGATTGGCCGGACATGTTATTCAAATCAGATTTCCAGTACAAACCGTCTTTTTTTGAAAGTAATTTTAAAACATCCCTTCCGGAATGATCACTGGCCTTGACAGGTGGTAAAGCATTTTTAACAGTCCATAAATTATTTTCGGTATCCAATACAACTGAAGATCCATTTCTCGAATCAGCCGTATAGAGATGTACACTGTTAATCATATGGGTTTCGGGCCGCTCGTTTTTGATGCGAATTGTAAGTTTATTCTTTACTGTAGCAAGAGAAGGAAGCACATGAAATGTTTGTGTTTCCATTGATCTGGAAACAGCAGTTGAGAAAGCCTCCGCCTCTAAAATGAAATCGGTGCCGTTGAAAGAGTAGATAAACGGACATGATCCTCCAATTGGTCGCCTTATGTTAAATTCAGATGGTTGTGACATTTGAGATATTCCTCCAATTATGGCAACGGTCATGGGGATAATCCAAAATGCTTTCCAGTAGTTGGAATGAATTCGCTCGATCAGGACGATATTGGAAAATTTAAGGGTACCCTCAAACTTTTGCATTGATCCATTCTTTTTCCGGCTGCCTTTGCCCGAAAGGGTGGAATCAGTAAACGCGAAGGTATCGAAAGTGTATAAAGTTGAGTCAACGGTAAGAGCCCGAATGGGATATTTTTGGTTAGAAGTCTGTTCGAGCTCACTGAATGTCGTTGTTCTCGATGAGATGTAACAACCACTTAACATCAATAGCCCGATTAAAGTTAACGTTCTTGTAAATTGACTTTTTAATAGTTTCATTGGTCGTCACTCACATAAATAATTAATTTATATCATAATAATAATGATACCAGCAGGCTCAACTCAATACCTTCCGGTTTGATTTTATAATATTTATCCTCAAAATTAACATGTAATGGAGAGGACATTGGTACTGTTACCCTCAGGTCAACACGGTGGGGACTCAGGTTTATCCCGACAGATAGCAATCCATAACTTTGATTTGCATCAATAATAATCTCATCGCTTCGGTAGGAATACCATGTCGTACCGGCCCCGAATCCAAATAGCAATCGATATTTAGTCTGGTATAGAAACAGTCCTTTGAATGAGTATATACGGCCTGCCAAACCGATATCCCAACCACCGGTGAAAAAAAAGGATGGATCTTTTCGAAAAAAAGGTACATGTACATAGATAGACAAGGGTACAAATAATTCATTCGCTTTAACTCCAAGCCGTTTCAAATCAGAGTAATTGCCATGCATCCCGCTTAAGCCTAAAACCAGATGTATCGTTTCAAATTTTGGACGGGCTATCTGGCCTGAGTTATACCTAAGTGGGAGGTACTTTGATGTTATCTTTGTAGTATCTTCAGAAGTAGTAACCCTTTTATTTTTTCTATAATGTCCCACTTCACCGCTAAAAGCAAAGACAGGTGAAAACGCCCCAATTGAAAAAAGAAGGATGGAAGCATAAAGGATTGTTCTCATGGGTAATCCTCCCTCGCACAAATAATATCAGTCGATACAGATTAATGCCGAAACTGAAAGTGTAAAATAATGTCTCTGTTTAGAAGTACTCTTGACAATTAAAGTATGATATTCAACTAAATGGTTGTCATTTAATGTCATACATCTAATAAATAAACATCTGATAATTACGGTTAGTTCATCTTAAATAATTACAATATTATTATAAATAATTTTTTTTGGCTTAGTACTTACAGGATTAACATATGAAGAGGAGGGGCAATGAGTAAGGGTGTACCGATGGACACCACCCCAAAAGTGGAGTCCATCGATATTCAAAATCATTTTTCAGCTTTTTACGGAATGTTCTGGTTTTGGCAAGCCGACGTTCGCACGGAAGGCCGGTTTTCTGCGAGCTTTGGTTGCCTGTTCAAAGGCATAGGCATATTTCAAAAGTTTAGGTTCACTCCAGGCCGCCCCGAAGAATGAGATACCGATCGGCAGATCATAGATGTAACCGGCAGGGACCGTAATATCAGGATATCCCGCCATAGCTGCCGGTGATGAACTACCACCGGTATCATGATCACCATTCAAGACATCGGTCGTCCAGGCCGGGCCTCCTGTTGGAGCGATAATGGCATCGAGGTTATGTTTTTTCATCGTCGCATCGATCCCTTCATCTCGTGAGACACGGTGCGATTTAGCCAACGCATCCTTATATGCTTTTTCGGTCAATGGGCCTTTTTTCTCCGCCATCACCAGTATCTCCTGACCAAAATAAGGCATCGATTCGGCTTTGTGTTTCTTATTGTATTCAATGACATCTTCCAGGGTATGAACCTTGACTTTGGGATTGGCCGTTTTGAGATAGTCGTTTACTCCCGCCTTAAATTCATAGAGCAATACCTGGAATTCAGCTTTCCCTCCGCCTTTTTCCTTCGGTTCGATATTGGCCGGATCGACTATCACGGCGCCGGCTTTTTTCATGGCCTCTATTGATTTTTCCATGATCTCATCCACTTTATCATTAAAACCAAAGAAATTGCGGGCGACCCCGATCCGGGCACCTTTTAACCCGTTGGGGTCTAAAAATTGTGTGTAGTCGGTATAAGAGTGTCCCTTGCTATCAGTGGTATATGGGTCCCGAGTGTCTGCTCCTGTCAGGGCTCCCAGTAAAATGGCTGCATCCCGCACGGTACGGCACATGGGGCCGGGCGTATCCTGAGTTTTTGAAATCGGGATAATACCGCTTCTGCTCCATAAACCTACAGTTGGTTTTACGCCTACGACGCCATTGACTGATGAGGGACAAACAATAGAGCCGTCCGTTTCGGTCCCTATGGCAATAGTACAAAGATTAGCTGAGGCTCCGGCTCCTGAACCTGAGCTCGAGCCGCACGGATTACGGCTCAGTACGTTGGGATTCCTGGTTTGTCCGCCACGACCGCTCCATCCACTGGATGAATGAGTAGACCGGAAATTAGCCCATTCGCTCAGATTGGTCTTGGCCAGTATAATAGCACCGGCTTCTCTCAGCTTTTGGGCAATAAAGGAATCTTTTGGAGCATAATTGCCGGTTAATGCAAGGGCGCCGGCCGTAGTCATCATCTTATCAGCGGTATCGATATTACCCTTGATCATGATTGGAATACCATGCAGTGGGCCACGGATCTTCCCGTTTTTCCTTTCTTTATCCAGTTGACGGGCGATATCGACAGCTTCCGGGTTAAGTTCAATTACGGTATTAAGCACGGGACCGTTTTTATCGATCTCGTTAATACGGTCAAGATACATCCGGGTGATCTTTTCGGCGGTGTATTTCCCCGATTTCATGGCGTTTTGAAGCTCATCAACCGTGATTTCATCCAGTTCAAAATCACCTGGTTTTTCGATGGCTTTCTGTTTCTCAGGTTTACAGGCTGTAGCACCCAAACCTATTCCTGCCATGGTACCACCTAAAACACCAACCTTTAAAAAATCTTTCCTTTTCATAAGTAAACTCCCGTTTTTTTGCTGTCAATTACATCATCCCATGCCATCAAGCGACTATATTATCCTGAAAGGGGAATTGGTAAAGAAACAACGTACTAAACGGAAAGTATTATGGCAATAAGGTTTACATATTGTTGCAATTCAGGTAGTTCTTTAATGATTGTTTGTGTATACGTGTAAATGTATATACCTATAGTTTTAATGACCGGCATATGCATTACTAATCTTCAAAGAAAAGTCCCGCGAGAAGCGGGACTCTCAATATAAACCTTATTATGTCTTACCGTTAACTGCTAACGGATCTGATTATTCCATTATAGGTTCTTCTACAACGGGCTCTTTCAAGTGGGCTTCCACTTTGTCAACCGGCAGACGGTATTTAACGGCAAGCCAGGCAACAATGAGTGAAAAGGCAGCAAGTACGAGAACATCCCATCCAACACCAATTACACCCAGATTACCGGCATGGCTGGACATTTCGGGATAGGAACCGAGCCAACTGATGATCGTCAATCCTACCAGCCAAACAATGGCCCAAATACCGGAACGGAATTCGAGGTCAGGTGTATTGTCTTTATTGGCGATTTCATGAATAATTAATATGACATAACCTATGAGAACGGCAATCATTAACTTCCAGATGGTCGTCCAGCCGGACCAGAAAACGACTAAATTAGCCGACAAAAAGCCCAGAAAGGCGACGATTTTGACTAAAGGCAGTTTAAACGGGCGTTCCTGATCGGGTAATTGCTGTCTCATGGCTAATAAGGCAAGGGGACCTGAACCAAAGGACAATACCGTAGCAGAGGTAACGAAACCGACGATTTTTTTCCATCCGGGGAAGGGTAGAAAAAAGATCGTACCTGCAATAAACGTGAGGATAACGCTAACCCAGGGAACACCACGATCACTGACTTTTGCCAATGAATGAGGGGCATTTTTATTGCGCCCCATGGCATATGAGATACGCGACGTTACTGTCGTATAAATTAAAGCCGTATCGGCTGGAGAGATGAAAGCATCGATGTATAATAATACAGCCAGCCAGGCTAATCCCATGGCACTTGCAATAGCTGCAAGAGGGCCGAATGTGGCCGCAATGTCATTGAGTCCGCCCGTAAAAGTGGTACCGATATTCGCCCATCCCTTGGCTAACGCGTGTACGGGCAAAGCTCCGATGAAAGCAACCTGTAAAGCAATATATAATACCGCAGTCAGGAGCACAGAACCGATAATGGCAATAGGAACATTCCGTTGTGGGTTATGCGTCTCACCGGCCAGCTCGACACCCTGTCTGAAGCCCAGGTAGGAAAACACAATACCTGCCGTGGCTATGGAAGAGAAAACGCCCTGCCAGCCGGAAGGGAAGAATCCTCCTGCCGTGGGGTCGTTGAAATGTCCACTGTGAAAAACGGTGAAAAGAAAAGCGACAATAACCAGTGAGATGATACCCAGTTTCCACCAGACAAGTGCATTGTTAAGTTTGGAGAACCAGCGGATACCAATAACATTTACCAGGCTGAATAAGCCCATTAATGCAACGGCAACGGCAAAACCGGGCCCGGTTAAGATGGGATCACCGTATTTGTCGAGGTGTTGTAACCACGGGATGTAATTATTAGCATATTGTAAAGCCGCCATTACTTCGATGGAAGTCGTTGAGGCCGCGGCAATCCAGGTAATCCACCCAAAGGTATAACTGGTAAAGGAGCCGAAGGCAAAGTGAGGAAAACGAACGACACCGCCGGAAACGGGAAACATAGTTCCCAGCTCCGCATAGCTGAGGCCTATGAATACGATCATTACACCGCCGATAGCCCAGGCAATGATGGAAGCAGGACCGGCAATTTCAGCAGCGGTGAGTGCCCCAAACAACCACCCTGAACCAATAATAGAGCCGACTGCAGCGAATAATAAACCGATAATGCCTAAATCGCGACGAAGCCGTGTATCGTCTGAATGTTTCATATTATTAGAATTGTTTTTTATTAAAGTTTCTTTTTAGGATGTGCCATATATAGAGAGATAAATATTTTAATGAACACGACAAGATTTAAACCATCTTGGAGAATTGCAATTTGAAATGTATCTATCTGTAGATAATGAGCTCTAAATGAGTAAGTTTTTACCTTTGTAAAACATGATGGTGGGAAAAATCTTCTAATATGTATGCGGTCTTTAATATCGCAGGTTTGTAACTTGTAACACTGGTTGCTGTGTGCCCTGTGCCTTTTTTGTGTCCTCGGTGGTTACTTACTGCCAAATGAGAAGTTTATAACCTTTGAATTACCAGGGGGTGTGGCTTTTCTCTTGATAGAAAAGTCACCAAAAGATCAAGACTGATTTAACTTGCCCGCCGGACTTTGTTCAGTATCCCTTACCGGTGTGTTTCCCGGCTGAGCTTCAGACAGAAATCAGTCAATATTTTTGTTTTGAAGCGTTGTGGTTACTTGCGCAGTATAATTGGTGTAAATGTTAACCCGAATCTCAGCAAGCTACGGGAATCATGATAGTAACCTCAATAAAATCAAGACAGATATGGGTGGGCATAACTGACAACAATCCTCTAATACTTTACATTTAGCACTTATAATTTAACTTCGTATTTCCAGTGCCTGCTTTGGGCTCACGGTGGTTAATCGTTACCTCTCATGGAAAATACAACATCGTTATTCAATTACTGTTCAGAAACTATTTTTTCCGCAAGATTCTCAGCCTGAACACGGATCTCAGGGGTGGCTATCGATTCCCATACAATTCCTTTCAGCGTTGGCCCAAGGGTGTAGAGGGTGTCCGAGGTTGTCCCATCCTCCTGTATGATCGATCCGTCGGGAAGAGCGTTTATACCGAGGCGGGCGGGATCACATTGAATGAGTTTTTTCCGGATCAGGTTTTGAATAAGGGGTTCGTCTATTTTCGTATAATCGAGATTAGGACCAATACAATTGACAACAACATTACATGAAACAGCTTTTTCAATATGAGATGTTCGTGTGCGATAACTCATGGTTATGTGATCATAGTCAGTATTAAAATCGATGATCTTTCCGGACAAAACATGTAATTGCCCTATCGATTGCATCTCATTCATGATTTGTCCGCTTTCGGGGGGTATGCGGCTGCGTATTATTTCCCAATAACGGAATACATGTCGCAGGAACCTCCGTTTATCATCAGGAGTCAGTTTCATCCAAATCTGTGTTGTATATGGACGCAAGGCATCAATAACCGATCGGATATCATAATCCTGTTCCATGGCGATATTCATGTGTTTACGGACTATTTGAAAAATCGGTATCAGTTCGTTCTGTTCGCAGAGCTCTTCAAAAAAAGAGGGATAAGGTTGTATGTTTTTTTTATGAGCCAGCGGCAGGAGTCCGTGCCTGGAAATGGTTATGAATTTACCCTCGTGACCTCTTTTGTATAAACCGATAGACAAGTCTGCCATCGTTTGGCCGCTACCGATAAACAAAATGTCATCCTTATTATCCAGGTCTTTGAAGATATCCGGTTTCCACGGATTTCTGATATAACGCTGATCATGGAAGAAGGAATAGTTTTTAATATCCGGATTTTTGGGCTGTGAATTACCACGTGCAAGAATTACAACATCACTATGTATTTCATTCCCGTCTCTAAATAATAACCGGGCGCAGCTATGATCGATATCCATATCCACGACTTCACCCCGTACCCGTTTAAAAATGATGTCGTCATTTAAATTTTCCAAGACATGGTCCAACATCGAATGAATATAATTACGAAACCATTTTCGAGGTACAAAGTCGCCTTCTGCAACTGTCATCTTATTATTAAGGATCCATTTCATGAAATGGGCAGGATCGTGCGAATACGCTCCCATGATCTTCACAGGTACATTGAGTAAATAATCTTCATTTGTTGAATAGGCAGGACCCATGTTATCTGCAG
>DATFMH010000128.1:0-18232 GCA_035267045.1 Balneolales bacterium | reverse complement strand
TCATCCAATTTCTTTTCAATTTGGTTTATACGCTTCTCCAATTCCATTAATTGATATAGAATCATGATATGTGTTTTTTTTGCATCGATACCCACAGGGCTCGTGTCGCTTTCGATTTCCTGCATAATTTTATCGTATTCTACTTTAGGTATGTTCATATGGTTTACTTTTTTTTAGGATTATTATATGGTATAACAACAGGATTGATCTTTCAATAATAATGAAATGGTTGAGCTCTTTTTTTCCAAACGTTTATGCTGTTATTAAAATTAACGGTTGTAAATATTACTCCACCTGTCTGGATGCCCGATCTGGGTCGGCAGTGCTCCGATGTTTTTTTCCCGGAGGCATGACAGCCTGAGTTGGTGATGTGTAATGAGTCCTTGGCAAGTATATTCGCTTCAATCCCAAACACCCAACGTTGACAATCCTCACATTCCAGATAGGTATAGCTATGGATACATGGCGTATATTTTAAATTAATCATGTGAAATTTGGTTCCCAGGTATCATTTATCCGTACTCCGGTTTCCGTCGGCCGTTATAGTCATTCCTCGCTCCGACGGGGAATCCAGATGGGTGGTGCTATGGGTACAAACCGGTAATAAGGACTATAGACATACTCCAAGAATTTATCACATATCATTTTAAATACGTTACCGGCTCGACCGTGATTTGATTGGAAGCATGTAATTTGATGAAATACACACCACTCGACAAATGTTCCGGTTTCCAGGATAATAAATGACTCCCGGCCGATTCCCGGTCATTTTTAAGTGTTGCGACTTTTTGACCGAGAATATTATAGATATCAATGTGAACGTGTGCTGTTTGATTTAGCTTATAGCGAATATTTGTGGATGGATTAAATGGATTGGGATAGGCAGGTGACAAATGGATTTTACCAGGTTGGTGAACAGGTGTTTTATAAATAGATGTAATCAAAGAATTACTGTCATATACATAAACGGTACCACCATATATTCCATTCTTTGTCTGGTGTGTTGGATCACTTACGATTAAAAATGAGTTATTCATTTTCACAGCAGATCCGAATGCAGAATAAGCTTTTGGATTGACAGGTGGATCAGGGTGAGGCAGATAATCTGTTTGTTTCCAGTTACCATGTGTATAATTGAAGATATATACAGCTCCGTAACTGTCTTTGTCTACGGCTCCAATAGCTGCCGTATTTTTATAAATACCCATCGCTATACCAAATTTCTCAAAAGACTGTCGACCGCTGGCCGGTCCAAGTGTATCTTGTTTAACCCATGTGCCGCTGGAATCCCGGTAAACATAAACCAAACCGTAAGTATTCAGGGTATCACCGGCAACTTCGTCCTCATCCGCACCGACAAATACACGGTCACCATAAGCTGCTACGGCAATTCCATAATGTTGATTATAACGACTGTTTTGTTCAGATAAAGCAAAAGAATGACGCCAGTATTCCTGGGATGGATATTTTGTAAAAACTTGGGCTTCATCCGGTTTGGGCGACAAACCATATCCAAGCATGCCAATCACGGAAATGGAATCATGAATATCAACCGTATATCCGTAATGTTCCCGTTCAACAGGTAATGATCGGTACAAGTTTTCGGTATAGGTCCATTTCCCGTTTTTCAACGTATATAAAAAAGCCATTCCTATTTGTTGAATACCATCGTAATTAGCCGCACCGGGAGCACCAACGAGCAAATGATTTTTGTCGGCCGCCAATGCAGCTCCAAATCGCATTCCCGACGAAAGGGTATCGGGTACTGACAGCTCAGAATAATAATCCCATTTGCCGTTTTGATATTTGTAGATAAATACTCTACCTAAATCGGTTGAATCAGCATAATCAACACGTTCAGCACCAACGAAAGCGAAGGAATCGGTAAGAGCCACTGCCGAACCGAACCGGTCATTTTTCGCGAGATCAGATGGATCCAGGATCAATACCGGTTTAGAACTGAGATTTTTTAAATCATATATATAAGCTTCTCCGGTACTGTCGGTAGCCCCGGATGCTTTTGGATCCCCGATAATGGCAAAAGAATGATTAAGGTCAAGAGACTGACCAAAGGTACCAGTCGCTTCTCCGTTGGGATTAACCCAGTGTGTTATAAGCTGTGCTTCGACAAAGTTATGTAATCCACCCAATAAGAGTATTGCCAAAAAAACAGTTTTCATTTTTTCCCCTTTTAATAGCCCCGTAGTAATTATTCACGCGAATATAAAATAATATGATTGGCATAAATGTCAATAATAATAGGATAATGCGGAAATAATATGCCTATAAAAGGTTAAAGGAAATGTATTGAACATGAATGGTTATGAATAACACGTAAAGTCAATACATTACATTAAGAATTGCCGGATGCGAGATGTAAAAAAACCTAAGCTACGACGATTCGGCCATACATCATATAATAATCAAATACATATATTTTATCAGAGGAATGCTGGTTTAATATACTTTTAAAACCCAAAATATGACCATTAACAGTAAACTCAGAATGATTGAAGTTGTAATGGGAACATATACTCTAAAATTTCCCCGTTCTATTGTAAAATCACCTGGTAAACTCCCCAAACCCAACTTTTCAATAAATGGCCATAAAAAAGCTAAAACCAGTATAAGAATTCCCCCAAGAATTAAAATACCCGATACCCCTTGAAAATTCTCAACCATGATGATACCCCAGTTGTATGATTCAATAATACCAAAACACAATTACCTAATTACGCCGGTACATATTAATAATACTCCAGTGAACTTATTTGCGGTTTATTATTTATCAACCCTCGTAATTACCTTATCTACTAACCATTAATACATTATAAGTATTTTTATTGAAATCTATGTACCGATTCCTGTTAGATAATGTTAATATTCAATTACTTACGTTTTTTTAGTTATGATCAATGAACCTGACAATCAAATCATTAAAATTATTAAACTATCATGAATTATAAACCGGACGAACTATCCTATCCGTTTCATCTCGCATTTCCAGTTGCGGATCTTGAAAAAACAATATGGTTTTATGGCGATGTCTTAGAATGTGACATTGGAAGGAGATCAACAAGGTGGGTTGACTTTAATTTCTTCGGACATCAGTTATCCGCTCATCTCAGGCCTGATGAACTTTCTGATACCCATAAAAATCCGGTAGATGGCCATAATGTACCGGTCAGGCATTTCGGTGTTATTTTGGATATGGACAGATGGAATATACTGAAAAAGCGGTTAGAGGAACTTGAAATATCCTTTATAATTGAACCCTATACACGATTCAAAGGAAAGCCCGGTGAACAATCGACTATGTTTATCAAAGACCCAAGTGGAAATGCTTTAGAATTTAAAGCATTTAGAAATTGGGATATGATATTTGAAAAATAATGACCAATGTTTTAGCAACCCTCTCAGCATAGTTAAGATATATTTAACGTGAGGTTTGGATAAGAATCGCAGAGTTGTAATTATTACGTTGAGAATACGACCTGTGAAAACATAACATATCATGACGACGTACGACTGACCATCGACGACACACGGACCATCCTGATGTAATTGTAAAATGATTAACAACATAAATATCCGTAAATGAGCACTCGATTGGCCTTGTTTTAAAAACATTTATGAATAGTAATATTGTTTATGTAAACATCATTTCAGTGTTAGTTATTTTACGCATTTTAAAACTCCATGTCTTAGAGAGCACTCCTTTAATTATTATTTTTATTTATCCGAAAATATCCTGGCAAAACTGCAGGTACGACAGATAATTCAATCTAAAGTGATCGGTATCAAACAATAATATTATGATCGTTTAGAGCTGTTAAAAAGGATTAGGAGAATGATTGCCAGTTACTGATCTCTCTTTATAAATTCAAATAAATATATAAAGTTAAGAGATTTGAATTGGGTTTGTTAAAGTTAACATAGAGTTGAAATATTATAAAACCAGGGTTAACAGAAGTCATAATTCAATAGAGATATCAGTGATATTATCAAAATATACGCTACAATAATATCGAGGAAATTATTATATGAAGCAGATTACACTATGTCTGTTACTTCTTTTATTTATTCATTTACATACTGTAGATGCTCAAAATTACGGTAAGGTTAATACGGTAAAAGCTATTCGTATTAAACAACCTATAACAATCGATGGAAAATTAACGGAACCGGTTTGGAAAATAGCTCCATCCATAACAAAATTTACAGAACGTGATCCTGTTGAAGGCTCTAAACCGACCGAAAAAACGGTAGTGCATATATTGTATGACAATAATGCTATTTATATAGGAGCACGGTTATACGATAATCATCCTGATTCTATAGTGGCACAACTTGGCAGGAGAGATACAAGATTTAAATCGGATAATTTTGTTGTTTACCTTGATCCATACCACGATAAACAAACGGGCTATTACTTTGCTGTTAATGCCGGGGGAACCATTTATGATGGCACTTTGTATAATGATGTGAGCCGTGATAAGTCGTGGGATGGTGTCTGGCAGGGTAAATCTCATCGTGATGATAAAGGCTGGACTGTTGAAATGCGTATCCCATATTCTCAATTACGGTTTCATGAAAAGAAAAAATATATTTGGGGTATTGATTTCAAGCGGGATATAGGCCGTAATAATGAAAAGGATTACCTGGTTTATACTCCCAAAGATGGCAATGGTTTTGTTTCATTGTTTCCAAATTTAACAGGTATTACCAACATTAAACCGAAACAAGACCTGGAGGTATTACCCTATATCACATCAAAGGCTGCGTATTCTCCGGCAACTGTGGGAGATCCTTTTAACAACGGATCGAATTATAATTATAATGCCGGTGCTGACGTAAGAACCACCATAGCAAGTAATTTATCATTGGATGCAACAATAAATCCCGATTTTGGCCAGGTGGAAGTTGATCCGGCTGTTGTAAACCTGAGTGATGTTGAAACATTCTTTCCTGAAAAAAGACCATTTTTTATACAGGGACGTAATTTCTTTAATTACGGTTTAGGTGGGGTTAGTAGTCATACGAGTTTTAACTGGCATTCTCCAAATTTCTTTTATTCCCGCCGGATTGGACGTAAACCTCGGGGCTCTGTGCCTGATAATGATTATGTTGACTATCCCAGTGGTACACATATTATTGGTGCTGCCAAAATTACCGGCCAATTGAATGGTAATTGGAATATAGGCGCATTACAAGCTGTAACTTCAGTAGAAAATGCCAGTTACTATGTCAACAACAAGATCAATAAAGTAAGAGTAGCTCCAATATCATATTATGGTGTGGCCAGAGTTCAAAAACAGTTTAATAATGCCATGCAAAGTATTGGTATTCTCACCACTCTTACTAAAAGAGATTTCAAAACTAACTATATGCCGGACCAATTAAATAAATCGGCATTAGTGACCGGCGTTGATGGCTGGACATTTCTTGATTCAGACAAAGTATGGGTTGTAAGTGGCTGGGCTGGAATGAGCCATATTGCTGGTACACAAAAGAGAATGTTAGATATTCAGACGGATCCCATTCATTACCTGCAAAGACCCGAGTTTAAGAATAACGGGGTAGACAGTTCTTTAACTTCATTAACCGGTTATGCGGGACGAATAATGCTGGCCAAACAAAAAGGTCAATTATCTGTTAATACAGCTTTCGGATTCATTGATCCCCATTTTGATATAAATGACCTGGGTTACATGACAACCGGTAATGTCATAAATACACATATTGCTATAGGATATAAGTGGACCGAATTAACAAGTTGGTATCGTTATTTATCTGTTGGTGCAGCTTATGCGCGTTCATATGATTTTCAGGGAAATCATACCGGAGGCGGGATTATGCAGTATGGCCACATCACATTCCCAAATTATTACTGGATGCATTGGAATGTTTTTGCTCAACCGACCTATAATGTGGACAATCGGTTAACCAGGGGTGGCCCACTGGCTTTAGGTACGCCGGGTATCTCATATGGAATTGGCCTGGGTTCTGACAGCAGGAAAATAGTAGTACTAACTGCCGGAATACATATATTTTCGTTTAAAAGTGGCTCGCATGGAATAGGAATGAACACCAATCTCGAAATAAAACCAAAATCAAATGTATCAGTTTCAATTGGACCCGGTTTTAATCGTAATGTAGTTAATACACAATGGGTTGGTAAATTCATTGATCCGTATGCAATAGCAACCTTTGGTAAAAGATACGTGTTTGCTGAGATGACGCAACATACTTTATCAGCTAATATGCGTGTAAATTGGACATTTACGCCCCGGCTCAGTTTGCAGTTATTCGCTCAACCTCTTATCTCGTCAGGTAATTATTACAATTACAAAATGCTCGAAAAACCCAAGACATACGACTTCCTTACATTTGGTAATAATAATTCTACAATTGATAATAAGAATAATATTGCTGATCCGGACGGTTCCGGTCCCGCGGCGGCAATTAATTTGGGCAATCCCAATTATAATTTCAGATCGCTCCGGGGTAATGCTGTTTTACGCTGGGAATACAGGCCGGGTTCCAGAATTTATTTCGTTTGGACTCAATCCCGTACCGATAGTCAGGATATAGGAACTTTTAATATTAATAACGCATTTACAAGATTAATTAATGCAAAACCAAGTAATATTTTTCTGGTAAAATTTTCTTATTGGTTTAATGTGTAACATTAATGTTAACAAATGATTACGAAGTGGGGGCGGGGAGAAAGATTAAGATTGTTTAGAGATCAGATTTATAAACGGTATAAGCACAGCTTATTATAAATAAAATTTAATCCTATTCATCATGAGAGCATCTATTGTGTCATTAATTGTAGCAATTCTCATTTGTTTTGGTGCAGCGGCAGTGGGTTCATTTTTTACGGCAAAATCAGTTAGTACCTGGTATGTAACATTAAATAAGCCGACGTGGAATCCTCCCGGTTGGTTATTTGGTCCCGTTTGGACAATTTTGTATTTAATGATGGCAACCTCGATTTGGTTGATTTGGAGTAAATTCACCTTTAAAGATTACCCGGTTATCTATTCCATTTTTTCTCTTCAACTGATATTGAATGTATTATGGTCCGGTATATTTTTTGGATTAAGACAACCGGGTTGGGCGGTTATGGATATCGCAGTATTGTGGTTGCTTATTTTACTATATGTATTGCTAACCTGGCCGGTTTCGAAAGCGGCCTCTCTATTATTTGTACCGTATTTACTTTGGGTTGGTTTTGCGGGTGTTCTGAATTTTACGATTTGGCGATTAAATAAATTTTAAAGTGATTTACCATTTACAACCAATAATAATTATTCAGGATATTACTTTAACCTCACATCGTCCTGATTTTTTATCATACAGAATTTTGTAAGTGATATTATTATCATCATCTGTAAACTTTAATGGTACCCGATCCGTTAATTCCATTTCTTTAATTTCGGTAGGAAGAATGGTGAAACCTTTAAAAAGTGATTTATCAAGCTGTGAAAGTTTCTTTAATTCATCATTCAGGAATTCAAAGTATTCAAATGAGAACTTCTCATTCTGTACATAATCGATGATAAGGCTATATACAACATTACCATCATGTTTGAATCGATCTTGTAAATCTTTAGTTAATTCTTTCAAAGGAACATGACGGAAGAAAATGTACAGTTTAAGTGCATTATCGAATAAATCTTTATTTGGTCCGGTTATTAAAATGCTTTTCTGTTCAGTAGGCATGAAAAGTTTAATAGAAATACCCCGTTTGTTCATGGGGTGTTAATGTCATTTCGATTTTGTAGTATTCTCTTTGTTCCAGATATTATTTTTCCTGTTTATATCAGGGAAATAATAATCCGGGTCAATCTCAACCTTCACGATATCACCTTTCATGAAAGTTGCTTTAGCTGTTCGGTTTCCTTCCAACCAGATATCAACCGGAATTGTTTGGTCAGCTGTCATACCATTTTTATAGGTTGCTCTGAGTAAAACAGGCATGGGTATAAGTCCGAGATCTTTTACCGTAACCTCAGTGCCATCACCGGTTTTTTGTACATCAGAAATAGATTGATCAAGTGTCCATGTATTATAAAAGAATGAAGTCCAAAACCAGTCAAGATTTTTTCCCGCTACGCGATTAAAAGTATTGAAAAAATCATAAGGTGATGGGTGTTTGAAAGCCCAATCCTTTGCGTACTGTCGATATGCATTTCGGAATGTTTCTTTCCCCAGGATGCCAACGAGCGCATGTAATGCATCTGACGGCTTGCTATACGAAGCTATCGTTCGTTCAGGTCCACCGGGAGGATACCTGTCTGCATGTCGCATAGACGGTACTTCATATCCGCTGCCCGCTATGCCATAATATGTAGACTGAAAACGAGCCCAAAAGGTGTTATTGCCAGGATACCACGGATTTGTCTTTGCAAAGTGGTCTTCTACACCGATATTAGTATTATATGATGTAAGGCCTTCGTCCATCCATGCGTAAGCTTTTTCATTAGAACCGACCTGCATTGGAAACCACATATGGGCAGTTTCATGATAGATAACAAAGAATAATCTGTGTTGAAAGTTTTTAGAACGGTGACCATTGAAACCGACCAATGTAATCATGGGATATTCCATTCCGCCACCAATAATACCGGTACCATCAATTACCGTCATATGAGGCCAGGGGTACGGCATAAATAACTTAGACATATCCTGGATTGTAAACTGGCAATATTTGGCCGATGAATCCCATCCCGGATTACCAGGACGATAAAACGAGTTGATAAGACAGGTCTTTTCACTGTCCACTTTGGCACTTGTGGCATCCCACAGAAAGTCAGCCGAGGTGCCAAATGCGAAATCACGGACATTATTAGCCAAATAATGCCATGTTAATTTACCCGTTGGGCTTTCAACGGTTGAAGTACCGGGTTTACGCTCATCTTTTTTCACAACATGAACGACGTCATCACTCTTTGCAGCAGCAATCAGGCGTTTACGAACTCTATCCGTTAATACTTGTTGTGCATTTTGCAAAGTCCCCGTTGCACCTACAAGCCATCCCTGAGGAACGGTTATATTAACATCGTAATCGGAATAATCCATATAAAATTCACCGTCTCCCATGTATTGATCAGTATCCCACCCGTGTAAATCATCGTAAACAGACATTTGTGGATACCAATAGCCCAAATAAAAAACCTGTCCATCCTGACCCATTCTTGATTCATGTGGTGGAGGTACCTTGAAATTCCATGCAAACTGTAATTGGGCCGATTGACCGGGAACAAGCGGCTCTTTTAACCTGATATGCATAATGGTACCATTGATATAGTACCCATTTTTACTCCTTCGTCCTGTTTCGAGTATGTTTTGGCCGTTAACATTAACCATAGACAGGTGCATGCCACCGGTCAATGTAACCTGTCGATTACGAATGTTTCCGGCTTTATAAAAATTTTGGCGCAGCTCGATAACCAATTGCTTTAACGTATCGGGCGATTCGTTTTTATATTGAATATCTTCATTACCACGTAATATTTTTGATGCCGGTGACAGAGTGGCGTTGATATGATAACTGGCTTTATTCATCCAGTACTTTGGACCGGGATTACCGTTATTTGTACGTGTCCCGTTTTTTACGGCATTTTGAAATTGTGGACTGGGGATCACGGGATAGGGGATCGGCCGTTTCATCTTTTGATTCAAAGAATAATTAACAGCGTGTATTACGTCCTGGGCATGTGAATTATTAAATGATATACAGAAAAAGATACTTATAAGTAATAATAGGTTAGATCCCCATTTTATAAAACCGGAATATTTTACCATTTTTTCAGAAATAGATAATTACTGTTTTAAATGTATATATATACAACTTAATCCTGTACAATATCATTTAAGGATATTAGATAAGCAAATGAGCGGTATATGAATCAATGGTTATTATGGTGAATGGGTTACGCCAGTTGTAGATCTGTTATGTCTCATATCCATTTTCCCTTTTCTGTTTCCGGGGATTTCGGATTTTTTAATTGGACTTACAAGAGGCGCTAATGCAAAAGCCAGGAGAGCTATTAAACCAATTATACCAAGAGCTACACGAAGTTTGGCTTTATTATCCTCACATTTTTTCCCTTTGATCTGACATACGATCCAATTCCAGTGTAAAAACAAATGGGTTGTGAGTGAGGACAGAAAGATAATAGCTATCCAAAAATGAATCGTTCCCCAATCATGTCTGCTTAATCCCAAAACGGAAAGCATACGCCCACTGCCTGGCGGAAGAACATATCGCATCAGAACTCCGCTGGTTGTCAGGAATGTAAAACCGGCAAATGCTATGATATCAATAATTAGGTTCAGGGTCGGTTTTCTCATGATGAATAATGCTAATGATTATATTTTAAAGCTTTTGAAAGCATATCCTCGGTGTAAACTGAATCTTGTAATATTTTGTTTTTCCAACCTGGTGATATTTTTTCGAGTATTTCAGCTTGAGCCATACCGCTTATTGCAAATCTCTCAATATCATTCTGTTTTCCAAGACTTTTTTTCAAGGTTGCATAATCCTTATTCCAGTATGGTGGATTATTATGGAAATAAACCAGGGAGGACTGTGGTTTGTGATGGGCTGAAAGTTCGTAAAAAGTGATCTCGGTATATTTAGCTAACCCTTCGAGCCACTCCATATTTTTCTCAAACGAAACTAAATCCAAATTCAATTTGGCTTGTTCCCGTCGTAGTTTTCTTATCTCCAGAAATTTTTGAGTATAAAAAGATACGCTGTCACGATTAGTGTGCTGCAGAGCTTTCCAAAGATAATATCCTTCTTTATTCCATTCATTTGTGAGTTGTTTGTCACGATAAGGATAGTCACTGCCATATTTATAACTGTCCCGGGCTATACGGAAATGGGGATATGCAACAGTAGCCTGGTACGCATGAAAAATCTGTTGAAGTAGTATTACGATATAAAGGTCTGAGCTGACAGATGCATATTGATAAGGAAATAGCTGAGAAATCAGTGGTGGTAGATTTCTTCGTACACTCAGGTAATATTCCCTGTTTAAACGTTCAGAGACGGCAAGACTACCAGCCCATTTATGATTTAATTGAATAGCGAAATTTTTAGAATAATGAATTTCCAATCGATAATAGGCGGAATTTTCAAATTGATCATTTTTAACCGTCTTCCATTGATTGGGAGGATCATCATCATTGACCAGAAATGCATATTTATCATTGAACAATATCACAGGTAGCTCTATAGTTGAAAAATCAGGCCAGAGTTGATTTCCAAGGGATTGTTTAAGTATAGATGCCTCTCTGAGGTGTTTTTTATCCTGAGGCTTTAACTGGTAATAGTCGTATTTCTGATCTCTTCTATAAGCCTCTCGAAAATTCTCTAAAAAAATTACTATCAATGCAAGAAGAATAATACCAAATATATATAACAGCCTCTTCTTGATGCTTGTATCCATCATTATATCTCCCCCTTGAACCGGTTATTGAATGCCGGTAAATACTTTATAACTATTTGTATGATACGTTTAAGTATCATTTCGAGCAATAGCAAAATTATGAGATCCCTGCAAACGGGGCAGGATTTACTATTGCATGAAAATATTATAATGGCAGGCTTCGCTTTACAGATTTAAGATTGCATGGATAATAATCATGAATTTGTAAAAAAGATCACCTGATTATTGAAAAGAGGGCATTTTAAGCAATACGGCTAAATGCTAATTGTTCTTCTTAGAACCTTCATACATCACGAATTCATGATATCTACATTCAAGTGGACCGTTGAATAATGTTTTTTTATTAGAAGCTTTTAACCCTACTCTTTTTAAAGCGGCAATGTTTGAACTCAATATCCAGGCATTATATCCGGGATATTTTTGTTTGAGTTGATCTCCGATACCATGATAAAAAGCAATGATATCTTCTTTTTGCATACGTTCGCCATAAGGCGGGTTCATCACAATTGTTCCGGGTCCATCCGGTGGATTAAGATTATCGAAGGTTGATTTTATGAGCTCAATTTTATCCTCCAGTTTTGCCCGTTGAATATTTTTCTGTGCAATACGTATGGCAGAAGCTGACATATCCGAACCAATAATTTTATGATCAAAAGTAGATATCTTAGCAATCGCATCTCCTTTAACCTCTTTCCATAGTTTGCGATCATAATCATGCCAATGCATAAACCCGAAGTCTTTTCTAAGCATGTTTGGCGCGATGTTGTAGGCTATCATGGCCGCTTCAATTACAATCGTACCCGAACCGCACATAGGATCAATGAAATTCTTTTGTCCTTTAAAACCTGATATAATGACCATCCCGGCTGCTAGTACCTCGTTCAGGGGAGCTTTAATGGCCGCTTTTCGATATCCGCGCCGGTGTAAAGATTCCCCGGAACTGTCTAAGGATACCGTACAATGATTTTCCGATATGTGGATATTTATTCTCAGATCAGGATGATCCAAATCAATGGAAGGACGTTTGTTGAAACGGTCTCGAAATTGATCTACGATAGCATCTTTAACTTTAAGAGCTACGTAATGAGAGTGTGTAAATTGAGTGGAATTTACGGTACTGTCTACAATGAAAGTCTCATCGACAGTAAAATAATTCGCCCAATCTATCTTTTTTATTTCACGATATAGTTGGTCTTCATTGCGCGCATCGAATTCAGCAATGGGTTTAAGAATGGACAAGGCCGTCCGTAGGGACAGGTTGGCATCATATAATAATCGTTGATTCCCCGTAAATGTCACTGCACGATTTAAAACCTTAATATTCTGTGCACCAATAGATCGTAGCTCTTCAGCTAAGACGTCTTCTAAGCCATAAAATGTCTTAGCCAACATATTGAATGATGTTGAATTTGTTTCCAATTACTATCCTGTTTTTAGAAGGTATCAGCCGGTACTCTGCATAGCAGCAGCCAGGCCGTTAATACTTAATAAGAGAGCGCGTCCCAATTCTTCCTGATTGGCATAATCCTCTTTATACCATCTCTGCATCAACTCTATTTGAATAAAATTTAGTACATCTGTATAAGGATTACGCAACCGAATCGATTTCTGAATAACCGGTGTATTATCCAATAACTCAGATTCTTTGGTAATAGTTAGAATGGACTTGCGGGCTTTGTTAAAATCATCCTGAATAATATTATTGAAATCTTCAGCGTCTTTATTTTTAAACCGGTCATTATAATATCGAGCGATTTCTTGCTCGCTTCTGGCCATTTCCCGCTGTGCATTATTGATGATAGCCTGTAAAAATGGCCATTCTTCATACAGTTTCTGCATTTTCCCGGCTATCTGGTCATCCTCCATCATTTCATTTAAAATTTCACCGATACCAAACCAACCGGGTGCATTAAAGCGTGTCTGTGTCCATGCAAAGTTCCATGGTATGGCACGAATGGAATCAAGATTTAAATCACTTCCTGTTGCCCTGGAGACCGGGCGGGACGCTATGCGAAGCTGACTGATATGCTGAACCGGCGTTACTGATGAATACCAATCCCAAAATTGCGGGTGCCTGACTAACGAGCGATATTTATCCATGGATTTTTGGGCAATACGTTCCATTAGGTCATTAGTATCAGGCAAGGGCAGGGCTTCGTCTTTTTTATTACTTGAACGGGCATCAGCCGTAGAAACGACCATGGCATTCATGATCTGTTCAAGGTGTCGGTGGGCAATAGAAGGCAATGCATAGCGGAAAGTTATGACTTCTCCCTGTTCTGTAAAACGAATACGTCCATTATGACAAGCCTTTGGCTGAGCAATAATCGCCTGATTGGCCCGGCCGCCGCCTCTGCCTACTGTTCCTCCACGGCCATGGAAAAGGCGAAAATCAATACCATATTTCTGGCATGTTGAACCAAGTTGATTTTGGGCTTTGTGCAATGCCCAATTTGCCATCCAGTAACCGCCGTCTTTATTACTATCAGAATAGCCGAGCATAATTTCCTGGAAATTTCCACGAGCTTTCAACTGATTGCCGTAGATCTCTGATTCAAACATCCTGGCAAGCAGTTTATGTCCACGTTCGAGGTCGTCGATCGTTTCGAAAAGTGGGACTACATCCAGATATGACTCCACTTTCTCATTTTCATATCGCCATAAACCCACTTCCTTAGCTAATAACAGGACTTCAAGCATATCACTGATCTCATGCGTCATACTGATCACGTAAGATTGAATACTATTCGGATCCCGGAGAATAGCTTTGCGTATTACTTCAAAAGTTTCGAGCGTACGGGCGGTTTGATCCGACACATCCGCATCCCTGTGAAGAAGCGGGCGTGGATTCATGAGTTCATTATTTAGAATATCAAGACGTTTATCTTCATCTAATTCGGAATAATCACTTGTTATGCCGGCTTTATCCAGTAATTCGGCAACTGCCTGTTCATGCACACCGCTGTGTTGACGGATATCGATTGTAGCAAAATGGAATCCGAAAGATTTTGCACGTATTAACAAATCTCCCAATCGACCACGATCAGCAATGTCGCCCAGACCCGCGTACTTAAGGGCTTCTTTTAAAAGATTCAGATCATCAATAAAATTATGGATTGTATAGTCATCGTCATGTGATGACAAATCACCATTATTATCAATTAAAAACTGGATTTTGTCAAGTATCGTTTGAATCCTGTCCCGGAAAGGTTCGCCGGAATCACGGATTAATTCATCATATTCCTGGCCATTTTTGGTTAGGACATTATTCTTTTTTTCCAACTCCCACCAATCGGGCATGGATGTGTAGCGGCTGGATAAACTCAACTCTCTTCTGAGTTGGATTAATTCTTCTCTATATAATTTTAATACGGATCTCCGCTGTTGATTAACCGTGTATTCAGTGATTTCCGGTGTCACATGAGGATTCCCGTCCCTGTCGCCGCCAATCCATGATCGGTATTTCAAAAAGGGTGGAAGTGCCACGCGTTTACCGTAGTAATGTTCAATCGAATTTTGGAAATCTTTGTAAATACCCGGTACAACTTTCCACAGGGATGTCTTGCAGAAATATAATCCATGCTGCACTTCATCCTTTACCGTTAATTGCTCTGACCGCAACTCATCAGTTGCCAACATTAATTGAATGTGATGATAGATATCGTAATAGATATCCTCCCGTTCCTGAGGTATCAATTTTTCATATCTCAACCTCGTCAGGAGTTCGGAAATATGTTTTTGTTTAAACAAGATACTCCGCCGGCGAGCTTCGGTGGGATGAGCCGTAAGAGTAGGCTGAACATCGAGGTGCTCCAATAAATTCATCGTCTCTTCGAGAGAATAACCTTCTTCTTTTAGTCTCGAAATAGACTCGGCAATAGATTCGCTGCGGGGATGTTCCAGGTTGGCATCCATAGCCCGTTCACGATTAATTCGTGTAATTTCCTGCTGTTCTGCCTTATTGATGAGATGAAAAAATACCGTGTAGGATCGTAACAACCATACGAGTTGGCTTAGATTTAGTGATGATATGCTGTCAATTACATCCTTACGCTTGGCATAATCCTGTTTTTCACGAGCGAGTTTACAATCTGATCGATATTGTTCAACTTTTTCAAATATATCTTCACCAGATTCTTCTCTGATGGCCTCGCCAACCAAACTTCCTAAAAAATTAACCTGTTCGCTGAGCGGCTTGGATATTCCACTTCCTTCCGCCTCAATATCCAGACCTTTCCAACTTTCCATGTATTGATTGCGTTATATTCTTAGCTTTTATTTAACCCCAATATAGGGAACAGAGTACATAATTGTAGTAAACCCCCATGTTTTGTAATACTGAAATTTTTAAACAATAGAGATAACACTACAGAATTCAATGCATTATTAAGACATCTATATGTATAAATATTAAATACAAAAGATTTCAATGTAACTAAATTTTTAGCAGCATGACGGAACTATTCGTCAGTTTAACCGACTTTGACTACAACAAAAGTGATATCATCCCTTGTTAACATATCTTTTTTCCAATCCGATGCTGTAGAATTTAAATGTTCAATAATTTTTGCGGGAGTTTGACCGGCCACTTCCGTAAAAATATCTTTTGTACGTTCCATGCCAATCATTTCTTTCTGAGGATTCAATAATTCCATGAACCCATCCGACATAAATAATAATACATCATTTTCATGTAACTCGTATTTGTTTTGAACATAAGGGAAGTCCGGTACCGTTCCTAAAGGCATGCCTTTGAGAAGAATAGTATGTGTTGTTTGTTCAGCGGCACGATAAAGCAGCACCGGTGGCATACCCGCAGAAGAGATGGTTAGTTGAAACAACACTTTACCCTTATCATAACCCAAAGATTTAAATTTAGCCATTACCAAAGCCATATACAGAATTCCGAGATTCATCCTCCTGATCGTTTTTGTATAGGTATGAAATACCGAAATGATATCCTCCTTTTCCGCAATATTAGGGAATAAACTCTTTACAGCCGTCACCAGGGTACCTGCTTTTAAACCATGGCCTGTGGCATCTCCAACGGCAAGTGTAAATTCGTTATCATCAACCTGGTAAAAATCGTAATAATCACCGCCAACTTCTGTAGCCGTTTCCATGTGAACAGCCAATTGAATTCTATTTATGTCAGGCAGTTCTTCAGGTAACATGGAGAGCTGCAGTTTACGGGCTTCCTCCAACTCTTCCGTTTTTCTTCTATGTTCAGCTTCTAAAGCCTTACTTTCGGCTTCCTGTACTTTCAGGTTCAATTCAGCCGCTTCTGCACGCAGAGTTGCTTCCTTTGATTTAGCCCTTTCCCTTTCAGTTGAAAGTAATAATTCAGCTTGTCTTTTATCATTTTCCCGATTGATCCCGGATAAGCGCTCTACTTCCGATAACTTTTGTTTCAGATTATAATTCGTATTAGCTATAACTCTTGCGAGATAAATCGACATCGCTATTATAGTTCCTAAAATGCCATAATATGCGATTAATGGCCCATTTATTTCCCATATAGGATTTATAATACCAATATTTAGCAGCATCTGATAGCCGGCCAGGACAATCGTTGTAAAGAAACCAACGGCAATGATGACAGAACCTTTTCTATTCTGATAAAAATAAATTATCAGAATCCGGGCTGCTTCTGCAAGGTTTATGAGAAGAAAAATGCTGGCTATTACCCGTATTCGAATAACAAAAAATACTGTCAGTACAGATAGTATTGTACCTATAGCTGTTAGAAAGTAAAAATGAAGGGGAATAGTACGTTTGGTTAAGGAATACGTAAAACGCAATAGCAGTAAACCCATCCAAATAAAACTTATTAAGTCAATTATTAGAACTACAATGTAGTAGTGAAGGCTATGAGTCAGATTTAATTGTAGTTCTGAAAAGATTATTATGGAGAAACAGCCAATAGTTAAGCCATAAAACAAATTGGATTTCTGATCAGGATAATAGATATACATGATCAGGTGTATGAAAAAAATACCGATGGCAATTCCCAGCAGGAGAAGCATATAGAAGAAATAATGATGCTGCATCTCCAGGATGTTTGAATACATTATGTCGAAACTACCCAATGATAAAGTGAAACCTTTATAAATATTTGCCTGATCGAAGTAATTGGAAGAAAGGAAATTATAGTATTGATGATTAGAATAGCGAACAGCAATAACATAATCTTTTCCAGGCTGCATAGATGTTATGAAAGGAGGGATGTTGATCTTCGGATGCTCATCTTTTTTATCGGATGAGACGATTCCAATACGCTTTATCAATTTCCCGTTTATATAAATTTCCGAGGCGCCTTTATCTTCAAAATTCAGACCGATGGGAAGTTGTGTAACTGTAGAATCAATATGAATGTGCAGACGAAACCACCCAATTCCCGACCAGTGGGTATCAAGCATGCCTCCGCTTTTCATGATTGTGTAAGCAGGCTCCCAGTTGGCGTCATCATAATTTGAATCAGCCCATTGTGGGTTATCACCAATGTGATATTGCCACATGTAAGAGGATAAATTTATGCTACCCTGATTAGCAAGATCTCTTTGCGATATTGTTATTATTTGTGATTGTCCGAAAACCGAAAAACAGCTTACTGCTAATAAAAACAGAGTCAATCCAACTTTCCTCAACCAGGCGTTAAATGCTTTTATCAATTCGAAAGTCAATTATAATTATAGTACTTACTATTCAATGGATTAAAAATGTATTAACATCGACTGTTAAATTCCAAAATTAATATGAGAGAT
>DATFMH010000127.1:0-15373 GCA_035267045.1 Balneolales bacterium | reverse complement strand
AGCGCCGGGGAAAACCGATGACAAAAACTGCAGGCCCATCGAGCCAGGAAAAATTATCCAAAAGCTACTGGAAAACGTGGTATTATTTGGGATTTTGGACGAAGGCAACACGTACCAACGCAAGGCCTGCCGGCTTTGTGGCTTTTCCGTTAATGGTGGCAATTGCGGCGCCGCTGTTTCCAGGGAAAAATGTGTTCAACGCCTACCCTTTATCAGAAAAAAAAGAAAAGCGGCTGCTGTGCCCTAACTTATAATTATGCCAACACTCTCCTCAGCATAATCTGTTATCTTAGTTTACATAACATGCAAAAATCCAGTCTGAAATGCCATAAGTGTTTATTCAGCAATGTTATGTCCATATCTATTTACATAAAGGGTTAACATAAATGGATTATTTGATGAAGTAATAGTCCCTAATAAAAAAGCCCTGCGACCGAAATCACAGGACTTCTTTTTTTTTAATTCGCGACTACAACTCGTTAACTAATTGCCTATAATGGACAAATTCCATTGCGAGTGAATCCGGTCTAACTTCTACTTTAGGGTTGGACGCTTCGAAATACAGTTCAACTGCATTAATACACATTGAAATTGTATTTTCCTCATCTTCTATTAAGTCTAATAATTTACGTTTGCTAAGTTGAGATATCGCATTTTTAAAATCATTACTTTGATTGATTCTGTTAACTTTTGCAACTGAATCTTTCACAGTATTAACCTTTTTAATTCTTAATTCTAATTTTGATTCCTTTTAAAAGTGAATCTATAAGATGTTGTAATACGATTTGCTTTCCGGATATTCATAATTAGAGGGTGGGTTATGGCACTTTATCCGGGGTTTGTTTCACCATAGATAGGTAGGTTAAGGTATAAACGTCTGCAACACATCGTATTACAGACGTTTATATTGAAATATAAGTGCCCTGGACTGGATTCGAACCAGCACGCCGGTTAAGGCACTGCCCCCTCAAGACAGCGTGTCTACCAATTTCACCACCAGGGCTTGGTATCTTTGAGAGCATCAAATATAATATTTTTTACTCCCAATTTGCAACGGGTGCCCCTGATAAAATGTAATTTTCTTCATCCCATCGTAACCCCGCCGGTGTCAATACATTTAAAGATAATTAATTAATAATAATTTCGAGTGGAAATACTTTTATGAAGTGGAATCTTTTTCGGAATCCTTCTTTTTTTCTTCCTTGACTTCGGTAAACTCCGCTTCTTCGATATCGTCGAATGGCGGACCGGAACTTTGGTTGGGATTCTGAGGGGAATTCCGTTGAAAACTATCGCGTTGACCCGGTCCGGCCAGAGTCATCCGTTTGAAAAAACGAACAAATAAATAAACTACTAATAAAATGATTATCAGGCGTAACATGTAATTCTATCTTGGAGTAATGTGTACGTGTGTATTACGTATGGGTTCCTGAAATATTTGCTTTTCTATGTACGATAAGTGCTCATCATTATTAACAAAATCGATCTCACTGGCGTTGATAACGATCAACGGTGAACGGTCGTAATGATAGAAAAAATTGTTATAAGCGTCATTCAGTTCTTCCAGGTAATCGGGATCGATGTTCTGTTCGTAATCCCTGTTACGTAATTGAATATTATGCATCAGACGATCAACGGTACATTGAATGAAAACAACCAAATCCGGCTTGGGTGTCTTGAGATTCATGATATTGAATACCCGGTCGTAAAGTGCCATTTCATCGCCGCTTAAATTGACTTGTGCGAAGATGCGGTCCTTATCGAACAAATAATCGGATATTATAAAATCGTGAAACAGGTCTTTGTTAAAAATCCTCTGCTGTTGATGAAAACGACTGGCAAGGAAAGAAAGTTGTGTTTGAAATGCAAAACGGTCCCGGTCGGCATAAAATTTTGGCAAAAACGGATTCTCCTCGAACTCTTCGAGGGCAAGTTTGGCATTGTATCGGTCCGATAACAAATTGGCCAGTGACGTCTTACCGGCCCCAATGACTCCTTCTATCGCTATGTAATCGAATGTATTCAATCGTCTAAACCGGATTTCTCACCAGGAAATTTTTGTTGTGAACATATCGAAAATCATATCTCATTACTAAATCAATGTTATATATATCATATTTATACTTTACCGTAAATCATTCGGGTAAATTTACCAATCGAGTTCCATTTTTTTAATATCCATATCCGGAGCCAATGTTATGATTTCTTTAAGAGATATGCCACTTTTGGGATCAACCCAATCCGGCACCACCTCCAGCAACGGTAAAAGTACGAATAATCTTTGGGAATATTCAGAGTGAGGGATGGTTAATTGGGGCAGATCGATAATTTTTTCCCCATACGCGATTATATCCAAATCAATAATGCGGCTCGACCATCTGGGAGATTCCAAATCACGTCCGCATGATTTCTCGTACTCTTTGAATTTTTGGAGAAGATGTTCGGGTTTGATATCTGTCGTTATTTGTGCGACAGCATTATAGTAACGGGTCGACGAAGGACCGATGGGTTCACTTTCATAGATGGAAGAGACTTGAACGGGTGAATCTGAAAGTCCGGCGAGAAACTTTTTGGCATTGACGAGATTTTGATAGCGATCCCCTTCATTCGTCCCCAGGGCGACAATTACATCATGTGACATATCTGTGACCAATGATCAGTTAATAGTAATAAGAGGATCAATTAATAATGTGTAATGGGCTACAGGAACCTCAATAACTCAATAACCTAATAACTCAGTAACACTCACCGCTATGCTTTTACAGACTCGTCAACTCAATCTGATGTTCGATATCCTTCAAAATCTGTTGATGTTTCGAGCTGGTATGCAGGCGGTCCTCAATGGAAGAGATAGCATGGATAACCGTGGAATGATCGCGCCCGCCAAAATGAAGCCCGATAGTTTTTAAACTCGATTTTGTCATTTTCTTGGACAGGTACATGGCAATTTGCCTTGCTTCCACGATTTCCTGTTTACGTGTTTTATCCCGGAGTTTATTGGGATCCATCCCGAAATAATCACTTACATAATTTTGAATACTTTCGATGGAGATATGAGCACGGGAATCTTTGATCATATCTTTCAGGATGCGTTTGGCAAGTGTGAGATCTATCTGGTCGATACCCTGCAGCGATGAAGCCGCAAGCAGTTTGATGATGGCGCCTTCCAGGTCCCGGATGCTCGATTTGAAGTTACGGGCGATGAATTCCAGTATTTCAGGATCGATTTCGACACCATTGTCACCGGCCTTGCGTTCCAGGATAGCGTAACGGGTTTCATAATCCGGCATCTGCAGGTCGGCACTCAATCCCCAGTTGAAGCGTGAAATGAGACGTTCCTCGATATCGGGAATATCTTTCGGGGCACGGTCGCTGCTCAGTATAATCTGTTTACCATCCTGATGCAGGGAATTGAAAATATGGAAAAACTCTTCCTGCGTCTTTTCTTTTCCGCTGAAGAACTGTATATCGTCGACAATCAAGACATCGATATTACGGTAGAACATTGAGAACTCACTGGCCCTGTTATTTCGTATCGCGTGAACGAAATCGTTGGTAAAGCTTTCCGACGAAAGATACAGCACCGATTTGTCATCACCATAATCCTGTTTGATTTTATTACCGACACTTTGGGCCAGGTGCGTTTTTCCCAAACCAACACCACCGTATACAAAAAAAGGATTGAAGGAGTTGTTCCCCGGATTTTCAGCAATAGCGAGGGCGGCACTTCGTGCCAGGCGATTACAGTCGCCTTCAATAAATCGATCGAAAACGTAATTACTGTTAAGGTTGGAACGAATTTTGGTTTTACGCAGGCCGGGAATCACAAACGGATTCTGTATCTGTCCGGGTTTGTAATCAGGGAAGCCGTTCATTTCCTGATTGTTTACGGGCGGAGCCGGCTGTTGCGGCAGACGTACCGATCGGCTGTCGACAGAGCTTGTCGACTTTTCCAATACTACGGAATATTCCAACTTACCATCCGTGCCCAGTACTTTGGAGATGGCTGAACGCAGCATGTTATAATAGTGTTCTTCAAGCCACTCATACCAAAACTGAGAAGGTACCTGTATCGTCAGTGTATTATTATCGATCTTTAATGGTTTTATCGGTTCAAACCATGACTTGAATTTTTGGTAATTTATATTGTCACGTATAATTTCCAGGCATTCTTGCCAGATTACTTCTGCATTATCAAGACTCAATTTTCGTTCCTCCTACCAACTTTATATAAAGACAACCCAAGTTTCAAAAATTTAAAATTTCATTATTAATATTTTTACCTTCACCCCAAGTTATCCACATAACATACACCCATAGTAGTGGTGGGAAAAGTGAAAATGATAATTTATCTGACAGATGTCAAAAATATTTCCTCACAATATATACAAAGTTATCCACATTCTTATAAACAGCATAACATACTGTATAGCAATAATTTACATGGCGATATGTGTATATCTTTTGTGTGGATTAGAATTTGGTAATATTCCCTTAACATTCGATATGGGGCACATTTTACATTAGAGAAAGGTTAGAAAAAAGTTTTCCCCAAGTTATCCACATTTTATAAGTGTTTTTTGTATGATTCTTAGGTAACACAGGGTAATGGTTTAAAAGGCAATTAGTTAACCTTGAATGAGCCCCGGTGGGCTATGATAAACCGGTCTTTATTACCATAATCTTGTTTTAAATCAACTTCCCACACATGCCTGTCAAAGAGTTCGGTCAATGGGCTTCCATAAGATTCATTAATTTCCAGGTATAAGATACCACCGGGTTTCAGATGACTTTCTGCGAAAGAAATGATGTCGCGGAAAATGGAAAAAATATCCGTATGAAAGAGCGCCTGTTCCGGTTCAAAGTCACGCACTTCCTTGTCGAGCGTTTCTTTTTCTTCCGGAGTTATATACGGCGGATTGGATACGATGAGATCGAACAACCCGTGATCCGATTCCGGCAGGTTTTCATGATCTTGTATGTCTTTCTGAAAAAAAGTAACAACAACATGATTACGTTCTGCATTTGCACGTGCGATGTCTAAGGCACTCATGCTGATATCGAGCCCATAGACGTCCCATGAGGGCCGTTCCATCTTTAAGGCAATAGGTATGCACCCTGACCCGGTTCCGATGTCCAGCGCCCGTTTTTTTTCGCCCGGCTTATTTTGTTCGAGTATTATTTCGATGAGTTGTTCGGTCTCGGGACGTGGTATCAGAACATCCGGGGTCACTGTAATCCGGGCATTCATGAAATCGGTATGCCCGACAATGTATTGAAGCGGTTCGTGACGTGCCCTCCTTAATATCCCGGATTTAATGCGGTCTAATTCTGTGGAACTGAGAGGCCGGTCGTACTGCAGGTATAAATCCAGGCGTTTGACATCCAGAACATCCGCAAGGAGCCATTCAATACTCAGACGCGGAGACGAAATACCCTTCTCCCTGAAATATTCCGTACCCCACTCCAGCATAGACAGCACGTTCCACTCATCAGGAACTTTAGGCATATCTGTTTATGATTCCTTTTCAGGAGCTTTATTGTTCCTGAGTTCCTGTACGGTTAATCCGAAACGTTTGGCGAAATCCATGATAAAATCCGTTACCATGTCGGGCAGTGGTTGATCTGAACTGAGTGAGCTTCCCCTGAATCCCATTCGTCCCCCCGTGGGCAACATTTCAATTTTTAGATTTTTTCCGGATAACTCAAATATAACCGTTAAAGCCGTACTTGAATTGAGCTGTCGTTGATATTCTTCAAAAACAGCTACCAGGATATCAATCTCGTTTTCATAATTAGAAAACTGGTATTGATATTTGGGATTTACGTCATCGAGCAGTGCCGGACCCAGGCGTTTTAAAGTATCCACAGGACCGAACACAATATATTTTTGTGGTGCGTTCATACCTTAAGGCGTTTTTTTACGTTAGTAAAACGAGAATGCCGTTTATCGGCTATAGACGATATCTCATGAAATATTTTTATGAATAACGACACAAAGAAAATAAGGGCAAATTAATATTAGGCAAGTGTTATTTAATAAATTTATTACTTTTATTATAACATGAGCCTAAAAATGCCAAATTTATTGCATAAAATATAAGTTCTTACGTTAATTTCTTATAAAAAGAACGTTGAAGTCCATTAATTAATTATAGTCAGGTACGAAATGACTCAAAAAATCAAATTTAGTGTTTTTTTACTTCTGATGATATTCGCCGGTTTTATCGGCCAGGCATTGGCTCAGAAAGTGGGTTCTGAGCCGGAAACAGTGCCTTTACCCGAACCGAAGTCGCCTCTTTCATATGGGTACCATAATGGGCTCGGGTTCAATCTCATGATTAATAATTTCGGTTTCGGTATCGGAGGGCAATATAGAAAAGTGTTGACTCCGATGTCTGAAATGACGCTTGACTTGCATATCACCGGCCTCAGAAATGTTACCGAACAGACATTCTATGATTTTTTTGGTCAACAGATAATTCCGAATAAGTATAACCGGGTATTGAGTTTCCCTTTGATGATCGGTTTTAAGCACCGGCTGTTTGCACAAAAGATTGAAGATAATTTTCGTATTTATGCTGCTGCCGCCGGTGGGCCAACACTGGCGTTTATCTACCCGTATTTTAAAGATTTTAATCAGAATCATATCCGTGATGATGGTACATATGCACAATATGAACCCATCAATGATATTTTCAGCGGTTGGAAAGATGGTCACTCAGAAGTGGGTGGCGTAGGAAAAGTGGTAATGGGAGTTGATTTCGGGTCGAAATTCAAAAATATCACAAGTGTTGAGTTTGGTTTTTATTTCCAGTACTTCCCCAAGGGTATCCAGATGCTTGAACCCAGGAAATATGCTGCCGGGACCAATAATCAGTTGATTACCGTTCCCGCTGCCTCCAAACAAAAATATTTCGGCACCCCGCTTATCAGCCTCGTCTTTGGCGGTATGTGGTAAGACCGGATGATGGAACATGCATATGCCGGGGTAAGCGGATTTCCCCCAGGTCAGAAACTAAAATAAAAAGACATGCTCCAGCATGTCTAATTGTTAATTGTTAATTGTTAATTGATTATTGCACCAGGCTCCCTGCTGATGTTATATCATTTGCAGCCAGTCCGACGGGGTGGCTAAATCGGAAAGCAGAATATCAGGCTTGTGCCGCAGAAGTTCATTATACGAATATGTGCCTGTCGCAACCGCTACTGAAACAGCCCCGTAATGCCGTGCACAATCGATATCTTTGGGAGTGTCACCAATAATCACCAGGTCGCGGGGGACAAATGACCTTTTAAAATGTTTTTCAGCCGTTGACCGTGCTATTGCCGGTAACTCATTTCTGCTGGAATGATCACTTCCGAAAACACCAAAAGTAAAATGCCTGTCGATGCCCGCCTTTTGTAATTTGATATATGCTGATTCCCTGAAGTTGCCGGTTAACAGGCCGTAATGGAATTTTTGATCCGAACAGTAAGAAATGACATCATTCACATGGGAGAGCAGGCGGACGTATGCCGGCAGTAATTCTTTCTGTAATGTACGGATATAAGCGTTTTTGAATGAATGGAATAGGGATTCAGAGACCTCGGTTGTTCCCATTTTTAATATGGAATAAAAAATATCATGATCCGTTCGTCCGGCAAAATACTGTTGACTGAGGTCTACGCCAGGCATATTAAATTCTTCTAAAAGCCGACTGATCAATTGATGCATAAATCCTCTTTTGACGGACAAAAGTGTTCCGTCGATATCAAACAACAATAATTTTTGTGGTCCCGGATTCATGCTATCAAATGATTCATTAACGTCGCTCTGTATACACAAGTTATCTCAGTTTGTTATGTATGTCCAATAATTCACACAAAAATAACATCAATTAGTTTTTGGGCGATAGATTTTAATACCATAACCCATTCTGATTTCTGCCTTCTATATGCTGTATTCTTTTTAATAACTCACTTACCCACTATCCCAAATAACTTTTCAAAAAACTGGAAGCGTTTTTATAATAAGATCAGTGTTAAAAGATACTATACATCTTAATAAAACCTTTATAGATAATGAAATTACCCGTACCTTAACTGAGTTACCGAAATCACTAAGAATAAAATTACAGAAAATATTATGGCTATTATTGAAGATATTGTAGCAAGACAGATTTTGGATTCCAGGGGTAACCCTACGATTGAAGTGGATGTTATTTTAGAAGATGGTACGCTCGGGCGTGCAGCAGTGCCATCGGGTGCTTCAACAGGCGAACATGAAGCCGTGGAATTAAGAGATAAGAACAAAGATTATTTTTTAGGAAAAGGTGTTCTGAAGGCCGTAGAAAATGTTAATGGAACAATAGCCGATGAGGTAATTGGCCTGGAAGTTCTTAATCAGGTGGAATTAGATAATTATTTACTCGAGCTGGATGGCACACCTAACAAGGGCCGTCTCGGTGCCAATGCCATTCTTGGTGTTTCACTTGCCGTAGCCAAAGCAGCGGCTAATCACTTACAACTGCCTTTGTGGCGCTATGTCGGCGGAGTTAATTCAAAAGTACTCCCGGTACCGATGATGAATATCATCAACGGCGGTTCTCACGCCGATAACAATGTCGATTTCCAGGAATTCATGATCATGCCCGCTGGAGCCGAAACATTTTCAGATGCCATCCAGATGGGATCGGAAGTGTTTCATAATCTCAAGAGCGTGTTGAAAGATAAGGGATACAATACGGCTGTCGGAGATGAGGGCGGTTTTGCTCCTGACCTGAAATCGAATGAAGAAGCGATTGAAGTCATCCTTAAAGCCATTGAGAAAGCCGGTTATGTTCCCGAAGAAGATATTTTGATTGCTCTGGATCCGGCTACTTCCGAGTTCTATAACACTGAGAAGAAACTTTATGAATTACGATGGAGTACCGGTGAACAACTGGATGCCGATGCATTAGTTGAGTATTGGTCGAAGTGGATCGAAAAATATCCGATCATCTCACTCGAAGACGGAATGGCTGAAGACGACTGGGATGGCTGGAAAACACTGACCGATTCGCTCAGCGAGAGTGTACAGTTGGTCGGCGATGATTTATTTGTAACTAACACCGAGCGTCTGGCAGAAGGTATCGAACGGGGTATCGCCAATTCCATTCTCATCAAAGTAAATCAGATCGGTACTTTGACAGAAACTCTGGACGCGATCGAGATGGCTCATAAAAACGGGTATACAGCCGTTATATCACATCGTTCGGGGGAAACCGAAGATACGACGATTGCCGACCTGGCCGTAGCAACCAATGCCGGACAGATTAAAACGGGCTCCATGAGCCGTACGGATCGTATCTCCAAATACAACCAGTTACTTCGTATTGAAGAACAACTTGGCGAGAACTCTATCTTTCTCGGCCGGGATGTTTTCGGTTTGTAAAAATCAGATCTTAATTCGTGTAAAAAAAGCCGTCAGAAAATGACGGCTTTTTTTTGTTATGAAATGGTTTTAAAAATTCTATTCACTGACTAACAGCACCGGTACCACTGTATTGTTTTTTATAATAAAGTTGTATTTTAAAATATCTTAAGCTTGTACGGATTTCATTAGTACACAACATCATGTACATGCTTAGGATAAGATTAATCATGAAAATGTTAGATTTAGTTTGGCAATTATGAACATATATGTAGGAAACTTAGCTTGGAAAACAAGCAGTAATGATTTGAAAGAACTATTCCAGAATTTTGGTGAAGTCGAAAAAGCCTTTATCGTGAGAGATAGAAAGACAAAACGGTCCCGCGGGTTTGGGTTTGTCGAGATGGCAAGTGACGAACAGGCACAAGCGGCTATTGATAATCTGAACAATACGATATTTCTTGAACGCACTATTATCGTTAATGAGGCAAAACCAAAGAATAACGATGATTAGTGTTGGTATGCTTCGATAAAATGTTCATTTTAATGGCTCATGTGTACTCATGAGCCTTTTTTTATTGTTTCCTGATACTGTTAACTGTTCACTGTTCACTGTAATGCGAATAACCCATATTGAACTTAATAACTTTCGTAACCATATCGACGTTTCTGTCGATTGGGCTTCGCATCTGAATGTGCTTACCGGCCCGAATGGAGCCGGCAAGACCAATCTGATCGATGGTATTCATTACCTGTGTATGAGCCGGAGTTTTGTCTCCAACAGTGATATGTATGTTGTACATCAGGGCGATACTTTCTTCAAAATATCCGGACATTTTGAAGGAAAGATTCGATCAGGATTTAAAGTAAGTTGTACGTATTCAAGAGGGGAGGGCAAGAAAATATTTGTCAATGACAGCCCTCTCGACCGGTTATCCGATCTTATCGGGATGGTTCCGGTAGTGGTTCTGAGTCCGGCCGATAAGAAACTGACCAGTGAAGGCCCCTCGGAACGCCGCTCATTCCTGGATGCTCTCATCAGCCAGATTTCAAAAGCGTATCTTCGAGATCTGATCGACTACCGGAAGATCATTCGACAGAGGAACAGGTTACTCAGTGAGTATAAGATGCCGGATGAAGTTCTTCGGGCTTATTTGGAGCCCTGGAATATCCAACTGGTGGAAACGGGCTCGCGTATCATTGCCAAACGCACGGAAGTGTTGACCCAATACCAGTATTTTTTGCAGGATGCCTATTCGAAAATGTCGAATATAAGACATGAGCCGCATTTCGAATACAAAACATTTTGTGAGCAGTCAACAAATGTGCAGGAGATCGAAGAACAATACCGGCAGGCCATCAGTAAGGCATACGGCAAGGAACGGGATGTGGAATATACCACTGTAGGCCCGCACCGCGATGATATCATCTTCTACCTGGACGATTTCGAATTGCGTAAATTTGGATCACAGGGACAACATCGCCTGTTCGCTATTTCACTGAAACTGGCACAGTTGTTCTTTTTTTCGGAACATCTGGATGATTTGCCAATTTTGCTGCTCGATGATGTTTTCGGTGATTTGGATCCGCATAAAACGGAAGTACTATTGGCGATGCTGGCTGAACATGAGGGACAAACATTTATTACTTCGGCCAATCCGTTGTCTTTTGCCGAACATATTGATTTTAATGATGAGGCTAATAAACATTTACAACTGGACAAAGGTGAAATTATCCGGCAAAAATGAGTATAATGTTATAGAATACAGAATGGGTATCACAAGTTAGAAACTTGCGATATGTTTTAGCACTAAACACTAACTTACTTTGCGCTTTGCGCCTTACACAATGCTTTAAAAAAATGTCATACTACAGCCGACAACCCAAACCTTTGAGTTCTCTTATAAAGGATTATGTCAAAGATTTCCCTTATCGGAAACGGTTGAAAAAAGGGATGATATTATCACAGTGGCCTGATGTGGTGGGAGATGCTATTGCCAAACAGAGTGAAAATCTTCATTTTGAAGGAGATAAACTGGTTGTCAAGGTCAAAAATCCTATTTGGCGACAAGAGCTTCATATGCAAAGGTATGCTATTGCTCAAAAATTAAATAAATCTGTTCAGGAAGATATCATTAAAGAAATTATTGTGCGTTCGTAGATATCATTTTGCCATACATTGACTTTAGAGATGGCCGAATCTATATTCGCATTTAGTAAGGTTTCGTAAAATAAATACATAACTATTGTAAACAGATCGAAATAGATTGAATAACAAAAGTTTCTGGGAAAAATGGATACGTAAGATCAAGGGTTTCTGGAATGGTCTGACCGGCGGACCTCCCGATGACGAAGGGCAGGGCCTCATGAGACGTGAGAAAATCACGGTCTTCGTTTTTGCTTATATCATTGCCTTGATTCTCTGGCTGCTGGTTAACCTGGGACGGACATTCAATCTTTCGGTTAAGATACCGGTAGTCGCCGGACAATTACCCGCTCGTCGTGCATTAACAGCACCATTACCGGACTACGTTACGGTTAATTTTAATGGGGAAGGCTGGAAGTTGATAAACATGTATCATAATCCGCCGCCGGTACATATTACCCCGATTGAGGGACGCCTGAATTTGTATGATTTAGTAAGGGAACAGATGAATACGTTTCCGGGTATTACCGTTTTAAAAGTGCAGCCATCTATGTTGCAGGTACGGATGGATAAGAAGGTATCCAAAAAAGTTCCGATTGTATCGGATATTGAACTGGAAACCAAATCCCAGTATGATCTCATCGGTTCGCCGAAATTGACACCGGACAGCGTAACCATAACCGGGGCACAGTCTATTGTGAAACAAGTCGGCGAATGGGATACACAAAAGGAGATTATTAAAGATGCGGATGACAATATCGATCGCATCGTCAACCTCGAACAACCGATTAATATTCTGAATATTAATTTTAGTAAGGTACGTTATCAGGCACAAATACGTGAATTCACCGAAGGGGAGGCAAAAATTCCGATAGAAACAAAAAATATCCCCGTGGGGCGGCAGGTTACCTACAATCCTTCGTCGATAACGGTTAAATATGATATACCTTTAAATGAATACACAAAATCAAGGGATATTCCGCCTTTTACAGCTTATGTGCCTTACCAGGATATATTAAATGATACGACTGGGTTTGTGGCGCCTTATATATCGAGAGTGCCGGATAGCCTGCACATCAAGCTTCGATCCTATCAGCCGCGTAAAGTGGCCTATTTCAATGTGCTCTCAGCAAACGGCAATTAATTTTGCAACCGGGATTTGGTTTATTTCAGCTACTTCTAAAGATTACCTGGATTAAAAAACGGACAATTCAGGAACTCTCCGGGTAAGATATATGAATGGTCCGGAAGTGTTTAATTCTACCATACCGGTCTGCGGCAGGGTTCGGGATGATTCAAAGTTAATTACTTTGTGCCTTCCTTGTATCATGCATTTCCGAAAATCTTACTTACAGGCAATACAGGTTACACAAATTGAATACAAACGGGTGCCGGAATCTCAGCTGTTTTACCTGCAGGGCTTATTTTTCCTGTGTTACTATTTCTTTCAAAAACAACAATATTATTCGATTCCTTATTGGCCACGAGTACGTATTCTTCAGATGGGTCCAAAATAAAATGCCGGGGGATTTTACCTCCGCTCAGCTGCCGTTGAATAAATGTTAATTTCCCTAAATCAGGATCAATGGTGTAAACGACAATACTATCATCTCCCCTGTTTGAAGCATACAGGAATGTACCATCTGAAGTGATATGCAATTCAGCAGCCGTGCTCTTGCCGGAAAAATTATCAGGAAGCATGGATATTGTCTGCTTCTCCGAAAAACTGCCTGTTTCAGAATTGTAATCGAAAACCGTAATAGTTGAAGCCATCTCACTCAATACATATACCCATTTTGCATTCGGATGAAAACGTATGTGTCGGGGGCCCGAACCGGGTTTTACTTTTGCAAAGGGTTGTTTTGCCGGCAGGAGCGTCCCTTTTTTGTCGTCAAAATGAAATATTCTGACTTTATCCGTACCTAAATCTGCCGACATCACAAAACGGTTATCCGGACTGGGCAGGATACAGTGGGCATGAGGCTCATTTTGTCTTTTGGGATTAACACTTTTACCGTGATACTGAATAAACTCAGATCTTTCCCCCAGGCTGCCGTCATTTTTTATGGGATAGACCGTCACATTACCACCGTTATAATTGGCTACCATAAGAAACCGGTTGGTGTGATCCACAGAGATGAAGCAGGGAGCGGCTCCAAACGAGGGTTGTGTATTCAGGTGTTCCAATTCGCCTGTATCCTCATGGACTCGATAGGCATCAACAGACCCACCATCTTTACCTTCAAATTTATCGGTCTCGCTGACAGCATAAAGGAAATGTTTGTACCGGCCGAAAGTTAGAAAAGAAGGATTGATAATATCTTCTGTCACATCTTTTTGAGTGATTTTGCCCGTGCTTTTATTAAAATTACATAAATAGATACCCTTGCTGGCTCCATCAGTATACGTGCCAACATAAAATGGGATATTCGTATCTGTATTCTTCATTGCCTGTGCCAAACTTTTGTTATGTGTAAGTGTCGATAGTGCCCCTATTCCAAATAATTTCAGGAATTGTCCACGAGTTAAATCAGATACCATATGGTTATTACTCGTTCTTTAAATTGTTTCATGTTATTAAAAACCGATTCTTAAAGTACTAAAAACTATGTAGAAGTAAAGTCTGCCAATCTCCGGGTTTATCCGATTGGTGAATCTCTTATCATCCCCCTTAATTTTGGCAATCCATGATATTTTCTATAATAATGGATAGGTTACTTCGTAACACTATCGGTTTATTTAACTAACTACCTGTGGGAGCATTTAATATGAAGAAATTTATTAGTCTTAGCCTATGTTCACTCATCACCTTCTTTTGTTCATCTTCACTGGTATTCGCTCAATATATTCCGAATATAACGGATGCTCACCGTTATGATCTTCATTTTTCTCATCCTCTGAATGAAGAGTCTATTTCACCTGATTCTCACGGACGTTTGGATTATTCATTCAGTAATCTGGGTAATAAGGCATCTGAAAGTGATATTAATTTTGAATTTGAATATGCGTTAACACCCGCCTTCAGCATTTCAGCAAGTTTGCCTTATGCGATTTTAAATCGCCCGGGTATTTCGTCAGTCTCACATACCGATAATATCGAACTATCGCTCAAATTCGCAAATTATACGTTTGCTGATCATCATCTGTTACTCGGTTACGGATCCAGCATAGAATTACCGACAGGCAGCGATGCAAAAAATATTGGCAGCAGTCATATGCTGGGTATAAGCCCTTATTTTAATATCGGGTATATGTATCGGAAATGGGAATGGACTGGTTTTGCTACATTTGATATCCCGACTCACATACATCAATCTTTGTGTTCGTGTACCAATGAATTTAATTTACAATTTGCTACCCTCTATCATGTTTCTCAATCCTTACAGGGAATATTCGAAGCACAACGCATATCGAATTTAAATGGACCTGACAACGGTCAATCGAGTTGGTATCTCACCGAAGGAGTTAAAATGAGTGTTAAAAACTCACCGATTTTGGTCGGCGTCGGTATTCGTGAACCATTATCAAATTCCAGAGATTTCAATTCCCAGGAATTGGTTTCCGTGTTTTATGATTTATGAATTTTGACGACAGAGGACAGACGACAGACCTCTGTCCTCAATTAGCAGAGTAATAAGGTGTTACAGTATAAAAACAGTCGGTTGTCAGCCCTTATTATATGGACTTATTAGCTATTGTTATTATTTATGTTAATGTAATGACAAGTTACACCGGAGAAATATTGCTATGGCATTACCCTGATTTACCCCTCCGGCATTGAAAATGTATTGAATATCCGGTTGAATGAATAAGTGATCCTTCATCTGATGGGA
>DATFMH010000126.1:0-2392 GCA_035267045.1 Balneolales bacterium | reverse complement strand
GTGTATATACCAAAATCATTCCGCGAAAAGGATAAGAAAAAGCTCAACTCGTTTATAGAAAGATATAATTTTGCCGTGCTATTCAGTCAAAAAGAAGGACTGCCTTATGCCACACATTTACCTTTTATGATTGATTCATCCCGGGGAGAACAGGGCACATTGATAGCTCATTTTGCACGTGCCAATAAACACTGGCGGCTGATTGACGAAAACCAACAGGTGCTCGTTATATTTCAGGGACCCCATTCATATATCACGCCACATTGGTATCAACAGAAAGAATCGGTCCCGACATGGAATTATGCCGCTATTCATATTTATGGAAAAGCAAAGCTGATTTACGATCCCGAACGGTTACGGGAAATGGTAACAAAGTTAACGGATTTACAGGAGAAGCAAACGAATAGTCAGTGGGACCAGACGAATATTGAACCGGGTATGGAATCTAATTTAAAAGCAATTATTGGTATTGAGATACCAATTGACCGGATTGAAGGAAAGTATAAGTTTAATCAAAACAGAAGCAGGGAAGATCAGGAAGGGGTTTGTAAAGCTATGTTGAAATCGGATGATACCAGTAAACAGGAGTGTGGTCACATTATGCGGGAACATCTAAACAAAATGAAGGAAAAATGATCTCCGGTATTAATCATATTACATTGTCTGTAACTGACCTGGATCGATCGTTTAACTTTTATGTAGAATTAGTGGGTTTAACACCGGTTGTCCGTTGGTACAAAGGAGCTTATCTGACTGCCGGGGATCTATGGATTTCATTAACATTGGATGAAAAAACACGCCGGGCACCTTTAAATGAATACAGCCACATCGCTTTTTCAGTTGAGAAAGAAGACTTTGAATCGATGCGAAAAAATTTACAGGATAACGGGGTGGAAAAATGGCAGGAGAATCACAGTGAAGAGGATTCATTTTATTTTCTGGATCCTGACGGACATAAACTTGAAATCCATATCGCCGGATTGCATAACCGGTTGAAAGCGATGAAGAAAAATCCGCCTGAAGACTTGGTATTTTATAATCATAATGATGAAACTTAATAAAATTATACACAAATTGATTCCAATGTATGAATCATGGATCTATAATGATGAAAATGAAAAAAAAGATTGGTATAAGGGATCGGGTTTAATTGCAATTGCACTATTACTGGAGAGATTCGGACCACTTAATTCAAAGATTATCGATTTTATAACCGGCCTGTTATTAGGCGGTGGAATTCTTTTAATTTTGTTAGGCTATTCACGGGTAAGGTATAACATTAAGAGATGGAAATCTTACCTCACAGGATCGGACAAATTTTAGTTTTTTTCCGTTCAGTTCCGGAAACTCCCGGAATTATTTTTGTAAGTCATTCAGGGCTTTTTTCAGAATCTCCGCCGATTTATTAAGATATGTCGCTTCCTCATCCGGTAAATCTGAAAGCACAACATTTTTAACCCCCTCCTGTGAAACGACACATGGTAAACTCAGGCACACATCATCCAAACCGTATTCTCCTTCAAGAAGAGTGGAAACCGTCAGAATACGTTGTTGATTTTGCAATATAGACCCGACGATTTGGACTAAAGCCAGACCGACACCAAAATTTGTAGCCCCCTTATAATCGATTATATGATAAGCCGAATTTCGTACTTCAGTCACTATTTCGTTACGTACTTCAGGCCAGTTTTGAATAACATCATTGCGATCGCAAAAATCATCAATAGGTACTCCGGCGATATTAGTCATCGACCAGGCGGCAAACTCGCTGTCACCGTGTTCTCCCATAATATAGGCGTGAACATTCCGAACATTAACGGATAATTTCTCACTGATTAGGTACCGAAAACGGGCGCTATCTAAAACCGTCCCCGAACCTAATACTCGTCCGCGCGGCCATCCGGATTTTTTAAGGGCAACGTGGGTCAATATATCCACCGGGTTACTGACGACAACTATCACCGCATCAGATCCTGATGCAATGATCTCTTCAACAATATGTTCCATGATGGCTGCATTACGTTTCAGCAGATCCAATCGTGTTTCACCATGTTCTTGTTTTGCACCGGCTGTAATTACGATCACATGCGCATCACGGTAATCCTCATTATCGCCGCTGTATATATCAACCGGTGGATAGTAAGGCATGCCATGCGCTAAATCAAGTACCTGTCCCTGCAGGAAATCCCTGTTCAGATCAACCAGGCATATCTCATCGGCTGTACCACTTTGTGCTAAAGCATAGGCAAAGGTTGCACCAACAGCTCCTGCTCCGGTTATGACAACTTTCCTGGATTTCCAACGGTTTTGACTCATGGCCTCGTAATTTTATGAATGACAATAAATAAGACGGTTATGATGGTAAGATATTGATTAGCCCTATAAGGATAAA
>DATFMH010000125.1:0-5504 GCA_035267045.1 Balneolales bacterium | reverse complement strand
CAATGCATACATGGAAAGTATATTCCTGAACCTGATCACCAATTCCATTAAATATGCGAGGCCGGATCATCTTCCTGTCATCACCATTCATACTGAAAAAAAGAATGGGATCAACCGGTTAATATATGCTGATAATGGTTTGGGCTTCGATTTGAAGAAAGTAAATGATAAGATTTTCGGACTGCATCAAACATTTCATAATCATTCAGACAGTAAAGGGATCGGACTCTATTTGGTCTATAACCATATCACAAGTTTAGGCGGTAAAATCGAGGTTGAAAGTGAAGTGAATAAAGGGACGAAATTTATTATTTCGTTTGCGGAAAAATAATAGAAAGCGGACGAGGCGATTAAGGGCAGATTTTCCCTGAAAATTAACCACGCAGCTCTTACAATGATCACCTAACTGTTATCAATGAACAAGGTGTAAGGGATAGTGCATAGATTAATCATGCGAAGGTAAACAAAATCTTCCATCTAATAATAAACAGCCCGAACAGTCATTGCGAACGAGACTCCCAAAAATTTTTTGGAGCGAGGTGTGGCAATCCCCTTTTGTCGTTTTGGCATAAGCTTTATCAGCGGTAAATGAACTCTCCATTCACCGGCTTAACTTTCAATACTTGAATCAATTAAGAGACAAATATCCAGTTACACTATGCCTGAAAAAGTTTAACGTTATTCAATCCATTTCAATCTTTTTTTGTTACTATTTTTTAATCATATATAATCGATATACTTATATAAATTATTGGATAAGTTGATTCAGGTTACGTAGATAGATTCTATAAAATCGATGCATAATCCATTTAATGATAGCATATATTTTTTATGGATGTCGATTTCTTCCTGTGGGAATCGACTAACCAGTGAATGTCTATAAAATGAATACATAATTAGCGCGATATAAACGAATTACGCTAAAAAATTCAGAACAACATTTAATTTACATTATGTGCTAAAAACTTGTGACTTTAACAAGAGATCAAAATGAACACTATAACACCTTGTTTATGGTTCGATAATGAATCTGAAGAAGCGGCTGAATTCTATCAATCCATTTTTCCGGATTCAGGAATTAAGAAACGAACGTACTATAATGAAGAAGGGTTTGAAATCCACGGTAAGCCGGCCGGATCGGTTTTGACAGTAGAATTCGAGCTGTATGGACAACCTTTTGTAGCTCTGAACGGCAGTCCGGAATACAAGCATTCACCGGCCATCTCTTTTTATATTACTTGCGAATCAGATAACGAAATTAATGATTTATGGAAACGGCTATCTGATGATGGCTCTGTTCTTATGAAATTGGATAAATATCCCTTTAGTCAAAAGTACGGCTGGGTCCAAGATAAATTTGGTGTATCATGGCAGCTGATTCTCCCTTTTGATAATCCTGAACCCGACAGAAACTCACATAAAATTGCTCCCTGTCTCATGTTCTGCGGCACTCAACAGGGAAACGCTGAAAAAGCCATGAATTATTACATATCACTGTTTAATAATTCAAAAATACTCATGAACGAATATTATGGGCCGGATTATTTTGGCCCGGAAGGCCAAATGGTTCATGCAGAATTTTTTCTAAATGGACAAAAGTTTGTAGCCATGGACAGTGCCGTTGAACAACCATTTACTTTCAATGAAGCGATATCTTTTATGGTATTCTGTGAAAATCAAAATGATATCGATCATTATTGGGAACTATTATCTGAGGATGGAGATGAGAAAGCTCAGGCATGTGGATGGTTAAAAGATAAATACGGCCTTTCATGGCAGGTCGTCCCAGAAATATTGAGTGATTATATAAATAATGCCGATCCGGCTAAATCCAGAAATGTGATGAAGGTACTGCTTCAAATGAAAAAGCTGGATTTGAATAAATTACGACAGGCGTATGATCAATAATAAAACATGTCCGGTAATAATACTGAACATATCGCTCAAATTGTTGATGACTTATACCGAAAGGAGTCCCGGCGGGTATTTGCAACATTAATACGTTTGCTTGGCGACTTCGATCTGGCCGAAGATGCTATGCACGACGCCTTTCGAATAGCTCTTGAACAATGGGGAGAAACGGGCATTCCGCGGAATCCAGGGGCCTGGCTCATTTCGACAGGGCGTTTTAAAGCCATTGATAAGATACGGCGGCAATCAAGATTTGAAATGCTGCCCGACCAATATGACCGACAACTCGAATCGGATACGGTTGATCCATCTGAATATGCGGACACTGAAATTGAGGATGATGAACTCCGTCTTATCTTCACATGTTGTCATCCGGCTTTATCATTTGATGCCAGGGTTGCTTTAACGCTGAGGGAAGTATGTGATCTCACGACCGAAGAAATTGCTCATGCATATCTTGTCTCACCATCCACCCTGGCTCAGCGTATAGTTCGTGCCAAAGCTAAAATTCGTGATGCCAAAATACCATATCAGGTACCTTTACCCGAGGAATTCCCGGATCGCCTGGATGCCGTGCTTCAGGTAATCTACCTCATATTTAATGAAGGATATTATGCCACCTCCGGCCAGGTATTAACAAGAGTTGATCTTTCCAAACAAGCCATGCGTTTGGGACGCGCCTTAATGAAATTGCAACCGGATTCAGAAGTTAAAGGATTACTCGCCATGATGCTGCTTCACGAATCCCGGCGCGAAGCACGTACAACTTCATCCGGTGATCTTATTCTGTTGGAGGATCAGGATCGATCATTATGGGATCGGGAACTTATCAATGAAGGACTTTCACTGGTTCAGCAGGCTTTATCTTCAAACTGTTTCGGCCCTTACACATTACAAGCAGCTATTGCAGCTGTTCATGCCGAAGCTCGTGATGCGGAGTCAACTGACTGGTCTGAAATAACGGCCATTTACAATTTGCTTATGCGTATAAATCCATCTCCCATCGTCAAATTGAACCGGGCTGTCGCCATTGCTATGAATGATGGTCATTCGGAAGGATTAAAATTAATCGATGCGATTTTGGACAAGGATGAACTGAACAATTATCACCTCATATATGCTGCCCGGGCTGAATTATACCGGCGACTGGGGAAAATTGATGAAGCGCGAACATCTTTCAAACAGGCATTATCACTTGCGCAGCAGGAGCCTGAAAAACGTTTCATTGAAAAGCGGATCATGGAATTAACATGATTATAACAGAGTGTATGGTGTATAGTACGGAGAGTAATTAAGTGTATTGAATATTGGGTCTATAAAGGAAATGAGAATGGCAAATTCAATATTGCCGCCTTGCTCTGTGCGCCATGCACTCTGCTTAATTGTTCTGATTTGGCATAAACATTAACTGAAATAGATCATGAAATGTAATAAAACGGAGAAATGCTTGTCGATTTTCCAGCTTGTCAAACGACTATTTAATGAAAACAATGTTTCACTCAAAATTAAATGGAGATTCTATCATGCGATTTATGATGTTTATGATCCCACCCGAATACCAGCCCGATGCTTCCGCTGCAAAGAAAGCGGATAAAAACTTCGCGCCACCAAAAGAAGCCGTAGCTGAAATGATGAAGTATAATGAAGATCTTGCCAAAGCCGATGTTTTGATTTCATTAGAAGGCCTGCATCCACTTGCAAAAGGAGCTCGTGTTGCGTTTAAGGATGGCGAAACAAGCGTAACCGACGGACCATTCGTCGAAGCAAAGGAAGTTATCGGTGGGTATTGGTTAATAGATGTAAAATCGAAGGAAGAGGCTATTGAATGGGCCAAACGATGTCCTGCTGTAAATGCTGACAGTGGAGCTGTCATTGAGGTTCGGCAGGTTTTTGAGACATCTGAATTTCCTGAAGATGTACAAAAAGCGGCACAAAGTGATATCGTTTCAGAACAATTAAAGAAAAACCGCTAACAGTTTATTTGAAAGAGATAGTAATGAAATATATTTGCCTGGGCTACATTAATGATAAACAATGGGAAACCATGTCGGAAAGTGAACAAAACACGTACATGGATGAATGTTTCAATTATGATGATGAACTGCGTAAAAACGGCAATTATACAGGAGGAGAAGCCCTGCAAAGTTCTCAGAATGCTACCTCATTACGTTATCGTAATGGTAAGATTTCCATATCTGACGGTCCTTATATTGAAACAAAAGAACAGATAGGCGGGATTATGATCCTTGAAGCTCGCGATCTGAATCACGCCATTCAACTGATGTCGAAGCATCCTTCCCTGCATCTTGCTGAAGGAGGATGGGAAATACGTCCTGCTGCAGATCTTACGTCGATGGTTGAACAAAGCGTACAACGAAGGAAATCATCTCTTTAACATTAATATATAGCACTTTAATATGTTTAAACGATGCGAATACTCAATCCTTACTTTTGCTTACCTGGTAATACCGAAGAGGCTTTTATTTTTTACAAATATGTAATTGGTGGTGATTTTATTATGGTGATGCAGTACAAAGATACACCGGTAGCCGATCGGATTTATAATGAGCTTTCAGCCGGTGGAAAACCAGTATGCCTGTGAACGAAACATTCAGGGGAGCCTGGTTTGGAATGCTGACAGACAAATTTGGTATACACTGGATGATCAGTTACGACCAAAACCAGCAAGTAAAGTAACAATCGATAATTATCACATTTTTTTGATACGGTTAATTTCGGTGATGTTATAAATTACCACGTGGTAACAGATAATAATTACAAACAGATTCCCCATTGGATTTTGATATAATAATGTTTATTAAATAAAGTAATGTGATGATGGCTTACTCAGATTTGTATAGGAATCGGTTTAAAGATGATCTTATCACTGGAATATGAGATATTACTCAATAAATTTCTGAATATTTACCAAATGGAAATGGTCCTTTATATTACCTAACAAAATCCATGAGAAAAGTAATACTATTATTAAATGTCAGCCTGGATGGTATTGCCGATCATACCGTGACAATCGCTGACGATGAGCTGCATACTTTTGCCACCAAATTGATTAACCACCTGGACGCTATTCTGTTCGGCCGGACAACTTATCAACTTTTCCAGGATTTCTGGCCGACCGCACCTGAAAATCCGGAGTTACCCGAAAGCATGCTAGCCTTTGCTCAAAAAATAAACACTATTCCTAAAATCGTATTTTCCCGCACTCTCAGCGAAGTAAATTGGAATAATACACGATTAGTTAAAAGATATATGGTGGAGGAAGTCCTGAGAATGAAACGTCAGCCGGGCAGTGATATCGGAATATTCGGCAGCCTCAACACTGCAACTATGCTAATAAACCAGGGATTGGTTGACGATTTCTGGCTGCTTGTTCACCCTGTTATTTTAGGTAAAGGGGAACGTATGTTTGATGGCCTGCATAACAAGCATAATCTAAAACTTGCCGACACACAAACGTTCAATTCCGGTGTTGTAGTGTTGCATTACCAGACCGTTCAAAATAAAATAATTAAGGCACAAACAAGATAAATAGGATTAAAGAAGTGAATTTCAATGATACTGGTACATTGCCA
>DATFMH010000124.1:0-59915 GCA_035267045.1 Balneolales bacterium | reverse complement strand
GTATTCATTGCCCGTGCCTTCAGGCCGGGGATTAATAGAATTGACAAAATATTAAAAAGGACTAAAGCCCTGACAATAAATGCTGTATTTTCTAACCACTGGCCTAAAGGCCAGGGCAATTATTTGTTATTAAATAAAATTAGGTAAATTGATTGGATACAGATTGTCCGGCTGTTCGTTCCAGAGTACGGAAACAATAGTTTTAATTTCTAAATTCACTATTTTGCCTTCTGCATTCTGCCTTCTGCCTTCTGCCTTCTGCAAATTACTCATTACTAATTGTTCAAAACTGCTCCTTCCTAATACACTGTGCTGTGATTTATTCCCTTTAGACAAAATATGTACATAAAATGACAACCATTTAGAGGTAAAATATTGTTATATTCAAATAACTATTTGGTCATATATAATAACAGGTTTTACCCTGTATGATGTTCTGTTAAGTACAATTTGACATATCTTCTTACGAAGTAGTACTTAACAGTTGTGTTATTACAAAGTTCTTTGAAAAAGTGCGAAATAAGTGAATAATCTAGTTGTAAAGGATTAAAAAAACACAAATAAGCTTGCTGTTTTGTTAGATTGTGAATTACTAAATAAAATGGTATTTAAGAGTTTATAAATCACAATATTAAAGATGAACTCAAAATAAAGCCGAAGTAAGATAAACCTGTAGTTTTAATAATATTATTCTAAATAAACTGTTGAATTTACATCTATTATCTATTCAAGAGAGAGAAAAAAGTTCATAGAAGAGTAAAACAATTTGAAAAATTATTTCTTAAAATACCGCTGCAGATATATCCGGCAATTTTGTTCACGAAATGTAATGTTTTGAAGAGATAAAACTTAATATCCATTCAACCTATCTAATTCATTATTAAGCAGACGTACTAAAGCTTATCTACCCAAAAAAAGATAAACATCGGTAACTATTCAGTCATACCTGGTTTCCCAACCGGTAAATAATGCTGCCGAACACGGGTATCGTATGTCATAAATCGTTGAATCCCAAACAAATTTGTGCTGTTACGAGCATACAGATTATCCTTAAGATTATTAAGAATACAGGGATTGCCATGTCTATAACATATTTCCGAGTACAAAAGAGAGCGTATAACCAACACTCGAGGATAAAATGAATTCGATTTCGAGACGTAAATTTTTAAAAATATCCGGGGCTACCATAGGAGCCGCTGTATTATCCGGTTCAATGAGCTCATTTGTCAAGGGCGCTGATAATAAAATAAATAAGAAGGATATAAAAGGGATTCAAAAGATTCCTACCTACTGTGCCATGTGCTTTTGGCGTTGCGGCGCTATAGCTCATGTCAAAGACGGTAAATTGTGGAAAATTGAAGGGAATCCTGATGACCCTCTAAGTAAAGGACGGCTTTGTCCAAGAGGTACGGGAGGTGTGGGAACTCATTACGATCCCGACCGGTTACGTTCACCCCTTATACGTAAAAACATCCGGGGTGAGGAACAATGGGTTGAGGTTACCTGGAATGAAGCCCTCGATTATGTCGCCAAAAGGATGATAGACATAAAAAAAACGTACGGACCTGAATCGATGGCTATGTTCCATCATGGTATCGGCGCCACTTTCCTTGAGCATATGATGAAGTCTTATGGAGCCATTAACTTCGGTGCTCCTTCTTTCGCACAGTGTAAGGGACCAAGAGATGTCGCATTCAACCTTACTTTCGGGGAAACGGTAGGCGGACCGGAAAGAACTGATATAGAAAACGCTAAATGTATCGTTTTAATTGGTTCGCATATAGGTGAAAACATGCACAATACACAGGTGCAGGAATTTTCCAAAGCGGTAGCCAATCACGCTTCTATCATTGTTGTGGATCCGAGATTCTCAGTTGCGGCAAGTAAAGCAAAATATTATCTGCCGATTAAACCGGGCACCGATATCGCATTGCTTCTTGCATGGATGAATGTCATTGTAAATGAGAAATTATATGATAATGAGTACATAAATAAGTACGGATTCGGATTTGAACAATTTGTCGCACAATTAACATCATATACACCCGAATGGGCCTACCCGGAAACAGGTATTGAGCCGGATGTCATACGAAAAACCGCTCGTGAAATGGCTCGATATAAACCCGCCACCCTCGTTCATCCCGGCCGCCATTCCACATGGTACGGCGATGACACGCAGCGATCCCGTGCCCTTGCTTTATTAAATGCATTACTCGGCAGCTGGGGTCGAAAAGGTGGCCTGTATCAACCGACCTGGCTTGATATCCCCGCTTATCCTTACCCTGATTATCCTAAGTCCAATAAGAAAAAGCTGGATAACCCGGATGAAAAATATCCATTTGCCATTGAAGAAATAACAACAGGCGTCAGAGAGGCGACCATCACCGGCAAACCATATCCGATTAAAGGCTGGTTTGTGTATGGAACCAATTTACCCTACTCCTTACCGCAGCCTGATAAAACGATTGAGGCAATTAAAAACCTCGAATTTCTTGTTGTCGTGGACACCATCGGAAGTGAGATCGCCGGCTGGGCTGATGTTGTATTGCCCGAATCGGTCTACCTGGAAAGATATGATGAACTCAACAATCCAAGTTTCAAAGTGCCTTATGTTGGAATCCGGCAGCCGGTAGTGGATCCCCCGGGGGATCAGAAACCAAATTACTGGATCGCTAAAAAACTGGCGACACGCCTTGGTTTGGATAAATATTTCCCGTGGAAAGATATTGAGGAATATTTGGATTACAGGTTGCAGAAAGTCGGGTTAAGTTTAGAATTAATGAAAGAAAAAGGAATCTTTTTAGCCCCTGAACAACCAATTTATTATGAAGATGGCGTAAAACCGTACTTCGGCACGCCTTCGGGTAAAATTGAATTTTATTCCTTGCAACTGGAGCAAAAAGGATTCGACCCGGTTCCGAAATATACAAAACCTGAAGAGCCGCCTGCCGGTTATTTCAGATTATTATATGGCAGAGCACCCGTCCATACATTCAGCAGAACCCAAACAAACAGAATTCTGGACGATATGATGGACACCAATAAAGTATGGATAAATAAAGATGTGGCCGACCATTACGGTATCAGAAACGGTAGTTTTATCAAACTAAAAAACCAGGACGGAGTGATTAGCAATAAAGTGAAAGCATTTGTAACTGAGCGAATACGAACAGATTGTGTTTATATGGTCCATGGATTTGGCCATACATCGAAAATGCTTAAAGGAACCTACATGAAAGGTGCCGATGATTCCCGTTTGATAACCCAGGTCAAAACAGATCCGATAATGGGCGGAACCGGAATGAGAGTGAACTTTGTAACTTTTGAGTTGGAGGCATAACATGGCAAAATTTGGAATGGTCATAGATACCACAAAATGCGTTGGATGCATGGATTGCGTTGTTGCCTGCAAGACAGAAAACAATGTTCCGGAAGGTTTTAACAGGGCGTGGATAGTAGAAGACGTCATGGGTAAATATCCTGATTTACATATGGAGATCAGAAGTGAGAGATGCAACCATTGCGAAGAAGCACCCTGTGTTGACGTATGCCCCACAGGTGCCAGTCATTATTCCGATATCGGCGAAGTCGTTCTCATCGACCATGATGAATGCATAGGTTGTAAAGCCTGTATCGCCGCCTGTCCCTACGACGCCCGTTTTATTCACCCGGACGGATATGCTGACAAATGTGATTTCTGTTTTCATAGAACTTCAAAAGGGAAAAATCCGGCATGCGTTGATGTATGTCCAACTCACAGCATTCACTTTGGAGATCTTGATGATCCGGATAGCGAAGTCAGTAAATTGCTAAAATCACGTAAATATCACGTCAGAATTCCCGAAGCCGGAACCAAGCCAAAAATCTTTTATTTAACGTAGAGGTTAAGATGCACGAATTATCCATAACACGTCATAACGAATTAATAGATCCGACACTCCATATATGGAGTTGGCAAATTCCGGTTTATCTGTTTATTGGTGGATTGATTGCCGGTATGATGATCATCTCAGGCTACTTCCTGTTAAAAGGAAGAGCCAGGGAAGCCAAATGTACTTGTTTCCAACTGCCGATACTGAGTATCATTATTCTAAGCTTGGGTATGTTGGCATTATTCCTGGATCTTGAACACAAATTTTACTTCTGGAGACTGTATACAACATTTCAAGTCACATCCCCGATGTCGTGGGGTGCCTGGATACTTCTTCTCGTATATCCCGCATTGATATTGAATTTGTTGTTAAGAGTACCTGTTTTCATCCTTAATCGCATTCCGCAGCTCGGGAAAATATCCGAAAAAATGAATGCACACCCATCCACAATAAAGGGTATCGCTACACTGAATATTACCTTAGGATTAATGTTAGGCGCGTATACCGGTATTCTGCTGAGCACACTTACCGGAAGGCCATTATGGAATAGTTCTGTTTTGGGATTTTTGTTCCTGGCATCGGGACTTTCGTCGGCCGCGGCATTTGTTCATATGATTGCTAAAACAGCTCATGAACGTGATATACTCACAAAAGCCGATAATGGATTCCTAACACTCGAGTTAGTGATCGTAGCATTCTTCTTTATCGGACTGTTGACATCTTCGGCTTCCCATAAAGCGGCAGCCGACCTTTTGTTAACGGGACCTTTTGCAGCAGTTTTCTGGGTATTTGTAATCGGCATCGGAATGGTTATTCCATTGTTTATACAATCATTGGCCATTAAAAATAAGATCAAACATACTGTTGTTGCCCCTATTATGGTTTTAGTCGGAGGTATTTTATTGCGGTTTGTCTTTGTTTACGCAGGACAGTACAGCCATTGGTTAATTCATGCAGGACTTTTCAAATAGCTTCATTTTATTTGAATCATCAAAAAACATTAAGGGAGAATATTTAATGGATCCAACAATAGATACGTTATCCGTTCCCAAAACGGAAACAAATAAAAAAGTTAAAGTTAAAGCAGCACAACCGTATTGGAATCCATACCTGTCAGGTTTTGGGTTGGGATTAGTGCTTCTTTCTGCTTTTGTGATTATGGGAAGAGGGCTAGGCGCATCCGGTGCTTTCAGTACCGTTGTAGCATCCGGTGTTAATGCCATTGCCCCACACCATGCATCCGGAAATGCATTTTATGAAGGATACCTCGGCGACGGGACCACGAGTCCGTTTAAAAGCTGGTTGGTATTTGAAGTATTGGGCTTGATCATTGGTGGTTTTATCTCGGGAGCATTGGCCGGAAGAATTAAGAAGACTACCGAAAAAAGTGAACACATATCGTTTAAGATGCGTTATGTCTATGCTTTCTTCGGTGGCGCGCTAATGGGTATCGGAGCTAAACTCGCCCGCGGTTGTACAAGCGGACAGGCATTAACCGGCGGGGCTTTACTTAATGTCGGAAGTTGGATTTTCATGTTAATGGTATTTGCCGGTGCCTATGGTGCCGCGTATTTCGTAAGGAGGCAATGGTTATGAGTGCACCATTTTTTAAATTCGGTTTATTTGGTAACGAAGTTAGTTTAATAGTCGCTTTTGTAATAGGAATCGGTTTTGGGTTTTTCCTGGAGAGAGCCGGATTCGGAAGTGCGAGAAAATTAGCTGCTCAGTTTTATTTCAGGGATATGGCCGTATTCAAGGTCATGTTTACGGCTATTATAACCGCAATGCTTGGATTATTCTATTTTTCCTGGTTAGGTTGGGTAGACCTCTCACTGGTTTATTTAACACCTACATTCATTTGGGCCGATCTGGCAGGCGGTTTAATCCTGGGTATCGGTTTTGTGATCGGCGGATATTGCCCGGGTACTTCCGGAGTCGCGTGCGCTACTGGTAAAATGGACGGATATGTTTTTGTTCTGGGTTTATTTTTCGGAATCTTCGCGTTCGGTGAAGCTTTCCCATGGATTGCAGGATTCTTCAACGCAGCTCCAATGGGACAAATAACGCTGCCACAGCTTCTTGATATTCCTTATGGGGTGTTGGTCTTTTTTGTAGTGTTAATTGCTCTCGGCGGATTCCTGCTGGCGGGAAAAGTTGAAAAATATTTTGCACAAGAAGACGCGGGGAAAGCATTATGACCAAACTATTTTCAAATATGACAACTCAAAAGAAGCTCGGATTTCTTGCTCTTGTTTTAGGTTTCTTTGCTATTTTCGCGGGTAGTCCGTACGACAATAGTAAGATTACCATAAACGCGAAAGACCTCGCCCTGATGGCTCAAAAAGATGCAGATAACATATCCGTACAACAATTGGCCGATTGGATCATAAAAGATAATTTTGACTTCCGGATAATTGACACACGGAGTTCAAAAGAATATGCCGTCTATCATATTCCTATGGCTCAGAACATACCTTTATCTGAATTATTGGATCAAAATTTCTATCCAACGGATAAACTCATACTCTATTCGGATAATAGTGAAAAAGCGACCCAGGGCTGGCTGTTGTTGAAAGCTAAAAAATTCCAGAATGTGTATATCCTGAAAAACGGATTAAACGAATGGAAAGACAAAATTCTTTTCCCTAAAATGCCGGCCAAGCCAAATCCGGATCAATTAACGGAATTCAATAAGATCAAAGAGGTTAGTAAATTCTTTGGCGGAACGCCTCAGACCGGAAAAACGGGGGAACAGAGTCAGCCACAGGTTAAACAACTTCCCAAACTCAAGATGCCTGCCGCTTTACCGGAGGGTGCTCCGAGGAAACGAAGAAAAGAAGGCTGCTGATATTAGTTAAAAGTTTTCAGAGTAAAGATAGAAGAATTAAAAAGGCGTCACACTTAGTATGACGCCTTTTTTTATTACTACAATCCAACTTTCAAGTAATAACCTCAATTTACTACATTATCTTTGTGTTCCGGAAGTTAACGCTACTTCTCCAATTCCAGAACCCAGGCGGTTTTAGCCGGAATATCAAATGACTTTAAATGAGTCAGCGTCTTGCCGGTCACAACATTCAAGGCTTTATTAAAGCCATCCATCCTTTCGGCAAAACGGATATTGTTAAGATGATATTCTTTTTTATTCAGGTTCATGACGACCATAATAGTCTTGTTTTTATTATACCGGAAGTAAACATACACATCATTCTCAGGTATGAATTGCATCAAACGGCCAGTGGCAAGTACCGGATTGTTATCCCTGAAATGCATAAGCTTGCGGGTATAATCAAAAATTTCGTTTTGTAACGGTGAACGTCCGGCCTGGGTAAACGCGTTATGCTTATCTCCGGGCCAGCCACCGGGGAAATCTCTGCGAACATTACCATCGTTGCCATTTTTCAAACTCGATCTCATGATTTCATCACCGTAATAAATCTGGGGTATACCACGGGTTGTTAATAAAAAGGCCATACCCATCTTAAACAGATCCTTATCCTTGTTTATGAGCCCTCCAAAACGATTGGTATCATGATTATCAAAGAATATGACATTTTCATCCGGTTTCGAATAAAGGAAATCCTGCGCAAGCGTGTAATAGATTTGCATGATTCCCGAATGCCATCCGTAAGGTTGTGTAAAAGCTTCAACAATAGCATACTTTAATGGATAATCCGTAATGCTGGACAAATGAGAATTATAACCGTCTCTGCTGTGCTTATGTTCCTGCCAGTATGAAGCTATACCGACATCATGCACGGACACTTCTCCTACTATATTTAATGTGGGAAACTCCTCTTTGACAGCCTGTACCCATTCTTTCATAAAATGTTTGTTTGGATAAGGATACGTATCCATACGAATACCGTCAATACCAGAGTACTCAATCCACCAAATGGTATTCTGAATGAGATAAGTAGCTTCAAGCGGATTATTCTGATTAAGGTCAGGCATAGCCTTGACAAACCATCCCTTTTCCATCTTTTTCTCATCATACTTTGAAGCGTGTGGATCAGAAACGGCAGGAATACGATAATTGGTCTGTCCATATTTATTATAACTGTGCACCCAATCTTTAGTCGGCGGATCTTTCATCCACCAATGATTACTTCCTATGTGGTTCATGACCATATCCATAATAATCTTTAATCCGTCATTATGAGCTTTCGAAACAAGATCCACATAATCCTGGTTGGATCCATAACGCGGATCAATTTTATATAAGTTAGTAGCTGCATAACCATGATATGCGTGGTAGTTCGTCGGCATATTATTTTCTACAAGAGGATTAATCCATATAGCTGTCACCCCAAGATCTTTAATGTAGCGCAGATGATCTTCAATCCCTTTAATATCGCCACCGTGACGGCCACTCGGATCTTTGAGATTCTTTTTCTCAATCATTCCCTTAACATTATCATTGGAGGGATCTCCATTGGCAAAGCGGTCGGGCATCAGCAAATAAATGATATCCGAACTATTAAATCCCTGGTAACGATCTTCAGACGTACTTTTACTCTTTAACTGATATTCATAAGTATATTTTTTCCCATTTTTGGAAAAAACGACAGGCATCTCCCCCGGTTTTGCTTCTTTTGTTATATCCACATAAAGAAAAACATAATCCGGATTAGAAACGGTAACTTTTCGTTCAAATTTTACCCCGGGATAAGACACACTGACATTTGCGTCCGAGATGTCTTTCCCATGAATCATTATTTGGAGGCTTTTATGCTTCATACCCGTCCACCAAAATGTAGGTTCAATATGATCTATGCCAAATTTTTGAGCAAGCAGGTAACCGGGACAGCTCAACAGAAAGGCAAGTATAAGTAATGATAATTTCGATCTGTATTTCATAATAATTATTAAATTAACAGGAATTAAACTCTCAAGGTTGCATTACGTAATAAAATACGCCATTATTCAAATCAGCCAAATAAACATCTTCTTTAACGCCATCTTTTTATGTCGTCGCATCTTAACCGTTACGTATATTTTTGTTTTATTATTCTTTTAGGTTCATCCATGGCCTTTATTACGGAACCGGCAACTGTTGAGGCACAGGATCAGGGTGCCTTCCGGATTGCCAGGATTAAATACCGGGGTGGCGGCGATTGGTATAATGATCCGTCTTCTCTTACGAATATGATTGAATATCTGAAGAAAAAGGTCCCGGTCGATCTGGATGTACAATACGATGATGTCTCTATTGGCAGCCCTGATCTCTTTAAATATCCATTTGCTTTCATGACCGGGCACGGAAATATCACTTTAAATAAGGCCGAGATAGAAAATGTCCATAAGTACCTGGAAAATGGAGGGTTCCTGTATATTGACGATGATTATGGTTTCGATAAATATGTCAGGAAAATTTTGAAAGAGATATTCCCTAATCATCAAATGCATGATCTTCCCTATAATCACCCGATTTATCATCAGGTATTTAATTTTCCGAATGGTTGTCCCAAAATTCATAAACATGATGGAAAGCCGGCACAGGGTTTTGGAATCTATCTTCACGGCCGGCTTGTGGTTTATTATACGTATCAAACTAACCTGGGAGATGGCTGGGCAGATCCCGAGATACATAAAGATCCACAGTCCATACGTGAAAAAGCTTTCAAAATGGGGGTTAATATATTAGTATATGCATTCACCAATGCCAGGTAGATATTTTATTGTATTAGGGTCTTAATAAACTATCTGCTATCAATTATAAATAGTAGTTGTAAAAATGGGTAACATTCAATTCTTCAATCAATTTATTTCCTATGGTTTTTCTTTCATATTCTAATTTTAAATTATCTGTTATCTGTCCTCCATTGTCCGGTTTCTACGATCCGGATTTATTGATAACTGTTAATTGGTAATTGTTCATTGATTTCCCTTTATAGTAAACGATTTTTTAAAGATATTTAAGTACTGTCGAAACAGAGATTAATAGTAACCATATGATAATTGCAATAGGAAGCGATCACGCTGGGTTCAAAGCCAAAGAATTAGTCAAAAAAATCCTGGAAGATAATGGATATATGCCGGTAGATTACGGCACACATTCAGAAGATTCTGTTGATTACCCGGATTTTGCCGTACAGGTAGCCGAAGCTGTGAGCAATGGTGAATACGAGAAAGGTATTGCCATTTGTGGAAGCGGTCAGGGTGTTTGTATGACAACCAATAAAGTGGATAATATACGTGCAGCGCTTGCCTGGAATAAGGAAATAGCCGAATTATCACGCAAACATAATAATGCGAATATTCTCTGTTTACCCGGGCGCTATCTTAATAAAGAAGAATTAAGGGAAATCGTTCTAACCTGGCTGAAAACTGATTTCGAGGGAGGCCGACATGAACGCCGTGTTAACAAAATTCACGATTTGACTCATCACTAACTGAAATTATTTATTACAATTATGAAAAGCCTTAAAGAACAGGACCCTGAAATATACAGCGTCCTTGAAAAAGAAACGGATCGTCAAAATAATAATCTTGAACTCATTGCATCTGAAAATTTTGCCTCAAAAGCAGTGATCTCTGCAATGGGTTCCGTTCTCACGAATAAATATGCCGAAGGCTACCCGGGTAAACGTTATTACGGAGGGTGTGAAATTGTCGATATTGCAGAGGATCTCGCTCGTGATCGTGCTAAAAAGCTTTTTGGAGCCGACTACGCAAATGTTCAGCCTCATTCGGGTGCCACAGCCAATGCAGCTGTATATTTAACTTTTTTGAAAACAGGTGACAATTTTCTGGGATTAGATCTGGCTCATGGCGGTCACCTGACACACGGCTCCCCCGTTAACTTTTCTGGTCTTAATTATAACGCCAATTTTTATAGAGTGGATAAAGAAACCGGCCGGCTCGATATGGACCACATACGGGATATAGCCAAAAAGGTACAGCCCAAAATGATTTCCATTGGTGCTTCGGCTTATCCGAGAGACTTTGATTATCAAACATTCCGCAGTATTGCCGATGAAGTGGGTGCTTTTTTATGGATGGATATGGCTCACACGGCGGGTTTAATTGCTGCTGATTTACTAAACGACCCTTTGCCCTACTGCCATGTTGTTTCTACAACCACACACAAGACTTTACGAGGTCCCCGTGGCGGTATGATACTGATCGGCAAAGATGGCGAAAACACACTTGGTAAAGTTGCCCCAAAATCAGGCCGGGTTAAGAATTGGGGTGAACTGGTTAACTCAGCGGTTTTCCCTGGTACTCAAGGCGGGCCCCTTATGCATGTCATTGCCGCCAAAGCCGTTGCTTTCGGTGAGGCACTTCAGGATGATTTCAAAGTGTATCAGAAACAAATTCTGGATAATGCCCAGGCTATGGCTGGTCAATTCCTGGAAATGGGATATAACCTGGTTAGCGGTGGAACAGATAATCATCTGATGCTCATTGATTTGAGAAATAAAGAATTGACGGGAAAGGTTGCTGAAGAAGCATTGGGTAAAGCTAAAATTACCGTTAATAAAAATATGGTACCATTTGATACCCAGAGTCCTTTTGTGACATCCGGTATTAGAATAGGCACACCGGCCATGACAACCAGAGGCCTTGGCAAAGATGAATTCAAGCACATCGCTAAATTGATCGATCGTGTACTTCAGAATCCGGAAAAAGAAACTGTGTTGAATGACGTTTCCAGGGAGGTATTGGATTTGTGCGAGCAATTTCCTCTTTATGATTTTGTGACTGTCTGATAACTTTCAGGAATCAGGTTTCTATTTTATTGTGTATCTTTACGCGATAATAATTGTTCACTATAGCGTACTATAGTGAACAACCTTTTTTGAAAGTATTCGTTACTATACCTTTAAAAATCCTGTAATCAGGTTTATCCATTAATATTACGTCGTTTAATAGTTATATATGAGCACAGATCCAGCTCAGGAAAGACAAATTATGAAAGGGCAGCCGCCCGAAGCCACGCCTCCTAAAGGTCTGGATGCAGAAATGCCATTTCTGGATCATCTGGAGGAATTGCGCTGGAGAATCATCAAAGGATTGATAGGTATTGCCGTAGGTATCCTGCTGGCTTTGATATTTTCAAATTTTGTCATAAACAAAATCCTTTTAGGTCCAACACATAAGGATTTTTTCATCTATAAGTTTCTGCATATAACTGCTGTTGATGTCATTTTACAGAGCCGAAAATTACCCGGCCAGTTTTTTACTTACTGGGGAACCCTGATTGTGATGGGTGGAATTGCCGGAGCACCTGTATTTTTTTACCAGTTATACGCTTTCATCCAACCGGCTCTGGGCGCTCACGGCAAGAAAAGTACACGTGGAATCGTCTTTTTCATATCATTTCTTTTCATCATCGGTGTTTCTTTCGGTTATCTGATTTTAACACCTTTTGCCCTGCAATTCTTCACACAGTTCACAATATCTGATGTCGTGCAGAATTTCTTTGATGTCAACGCATACTTCAGCTCGCTGGCGATGTGGATTCTTTCCTGCGGTATTATATTTCAACTGCCGATGGTTACCTATTTCCTGACAAAAATAGGGCTGCTTACTCCTGATTTCCTCAGAAAATACCGTCGCCATGCTATCGTAGTGTGTTTCATCTTAGGTGCGGCCCTCACACCACCCGATCCTCTTTCTCAGGGTTTAGTGGCTATACCTCTGGTCTTATTGTATCAGGTGGGTATTTGGATCAGTAAGGTGACAGCACGACGCAGGAGAAGAGAAATTTTTGGTGATGATCAACCGGAAGACTCATCTACGTAAAAATAATCATTAATTTTTCAGTTACTTTTAAAATAATCGTCGGAATTCATGTATCCGTCTGACGGTTATTTTCTATTTCATGAAATACAGCAGTCTTATGACTACTCATAAATTTACCAATAAGCTCATTAACGAAACGTCTCCCTACCTGCTCCAACATGCACATAACCCGGTGGATTGGTATCCCTGGGGTGAAGAAGCTTTGAAAAGAGCCCGTGATGAGAATAAAATGATATTTCTGAGTATCGGTTACTCGAGCTGTCATTGGTGTCATGTGATGGAAAGGGAGTCCTTTGAAAGCGAAGAGGTTGCAAAATATTTAAATGAACATTTCATCCCCATAAAAGTTGATCGGGAAGAACGGCCTGATCTGGATACCATTTATATGGAAGCCATCCAACTTATGACCGGTCAGGGTGGCTGGCCTTTGAATGTATGGTTAACTCCGGACCATATTCCTATTTACGGCGGTACCTATTTTCCACCTGACAACGCTTATAATCGTCCGGGATTCCTGATGATATTACAGAGGCTGGTGGATCTTTATGAAAACGAACCCGATCAGATTTACGAGAGGGTTAATTATCTTCGTGAAGCTCTTAAAGCAGATTTATACGATCACCTTGATGATTCGGATTTGTCGGATGCCCTGCTGGTCAAGGCCTATAATATATTTAAGCAGAGTTATGATTTAAATGAAGGCGGTTTCTCAGGTGCTCCAAAATTCCCGGCATCGATGGCCGTGGAGTTCCTGTTGCGGTATCATCACATTAAAGATAATACAGACGCGAAAAATATGGCTGTAAATACACTTCGAAAAATGGTCATGGGCGGTATTTACGATCAACTTGGAGGTGGCATTCATCGTTATAGTACCGATGCCATATGGCTGGTCCCTCACTTTGAAAAAATGCTGTACGATAATGGATTATTATTATCGGCTCTGAGCGATGGTTTTCAGGTTACACAAGATGCTCTATTTGAAGATGCCATTCGTAAGACTATTGATTTCATCAAACGTGATATGACTTCCCCTGAAGGAGGTTTTTATGCTGCTTTGGATGCCGACAGTGAAGGGGATGAAGGTAAATATTATGTCTGGTCTTATGACGAGATTAAAAGCCATCTTAATGAAAATGAATTTAAAGCATTTACTCACTACTACAACGTGACACCAACCGGTAATTGGGAAGGTGTAAATATCCTTAACAGGATCCACCGGCCCGGTACCATAGCCAGAGAATTGGACATGTCTGTCTCAGAATTCCAACAACTACTCACATCATCTTCTGAGAAATTGCTGGATATCCGTTCAAATAGAGTATCACCGGAAAGAGACGATAAAATTATTACATCATGGAATGCAATATTCCTGAAAGGGCTCTGCAAGGCTTATAAATGTTTGGGTGATGAAGACTGGAAACACATGGCTGTTAAAAATGCACAGTTCATTATTGAAGATCTAACAGACGGAAAACAGTTATATCGCACGTATAACCGTGGTGAAGCTCGTCATAAGGCTTTCCTTGATGATCATGCCCTTTTGGGAGAAGCGCTGACTTATGTTTTTGAGATCACCGGTGATGAAAAGTACTTGCATCATGCATTCGATCATGCGCAATTTATAAGGGAACATTTTTACGATGCTTCAAAAGCAGCGTTCTCTTATACCTCGGAAAATCACGAACAATTAATTTCAAAACCCAGAGAAACGTTCGATAATGCGACCCCAAGTGGTACAGCAGCAACCATTATGCTCTTTCAGCGAATAGCTCATTTAAGCGATGAAATGGATTATCTCCAAATTGCAGAACGTGCTCTGAAGAAACTGGCTGGAACAGCATCAGATCATGCTACGCCATTTGGTTACTTCCTTCAGGCATTATGTTACCAGTTACATCCCGGTCATGAGATAATTTTAGTCGGCCCGGACTCTCAACGTCGAAAATTTGAGGATTACCTGTCTGATATCTATGATCCATTATCTTTTATTATTTCAGGAGAGGATTTTAGACAGTCTGATTTTGCTGCGACACACGGTAAAACAATGATAAATAATAAAGTTACAACATATATCTGTAAGGATTTTTCTTGTCGCAAACCCGTAACAGATATCGAAGATTTAAAACTAATGATGAAGCAATTATCAAATTGATGACCCTGGTTTTGTGTTAAACAAATTCATTAATTAAAAAATGTATCAGCTATTTAAGCATAACAGTTAAACATTTTATATTTTCAAGACTTTGTACGGACAATAAAATTATCTGACTGGAATAATCGATTCATACATTAATTATCAATTATAGCAGTGATTACCCGATGAAAAAGCGTATATTTTCTTTCACTACTTTATTACTTATGATCCCTGTTCTCTTGATAACAGCTTGTTCTCAACAAAAACAACGCGATATCACAGGGGTTTACCGGGGGGTATTACATAGTCCCGGCGGTGATCTGGCATTCCCCATCACTATAAATAAAAATAATGGTAGCTATACCGGTTATGTGACTAATGGAGCCGATACCGTGAAATTTACCAGTGTCGTTTTAAAAGGTGATTCATTGCATATGAATTTTAACTTTTATGATTCACATATTGACGCCAAAATAGGTCCCAAGGGTAATCTTACGGGCCGGTGGCATAAACGATATGTGGAAAATACACAACGGGTTATGAAATTCACTGCCGCTAAGGGTGTTAAAGAACGTTATCCCCGATCTTCATCCGATACAAAAGTTTTCAATGGTCAGTGGCCTACCGTATTCGAGAACAGCAGCGGACACACATATAATGCAACAGGTGAATTTTATACAAAGGATCATCAGCTTTATGGGACCTTCATGACTAAATCAGGTGATTTTCGTTACCTTGAGGGTACTTATACCGATTCCACGCTAACACTGTCTACATTCGATGGTGCTCATGCATACTTACTAAAAGGGAAACTCCAAAAAGACGGCACCTTGAAGGGTAAAAATTATGAATATAGTTCATCGGCAGTCTCATGGACCTCTCACAAAGGGGAAAATCAACTTCCGGATCCTTTTAAGATTGAGAAGATTGATCCTCAACATCCCAAAATTACTTTTGCACTTAAAGATTTGAACGGCGATACCGTCAGGAGCACAGATGATCAATTTAAAAACAAACCGATAATGCTTTATATCTTCGGTTCATGGTGCCCTAATTGTGCTGATGAAGCACATATGTTGCGACAGATGTACAATAAATACAAAAATACCGATTTAAGAGTTGTCGGGGTGGCTTATGAATATACGGATAACTATAACACAGCCGTTAAACTTGTAAAGAACTATAAAAAAAGATTCAATATACCATGGACTTTACTCGTTGCAGGTAGAAACGAAGCTAATATTGTTAAAAAAACGTTACCTTTTATCAAGAATTTATATTCGTATCCGACAACCTATTTTTCAGACACAGATCACAATATCAAATTCATACATGTAGGTTTTTACGGCCCCGGTACCGGAGCGTATTACCTCAAGGAAAAACAAGTATTTAAAGAAAAATTAGATAGTATAACTCAATGAATTTTCGCACCTTTACAGCTTCACTTTTACTCTTCGGACTTATGGCGGGATTAATTGCCTGCTCAAGTAATAATAATAATATAACCGCACCGGATTACTCTGCCGTACCAAAACCATATGATACAACCGGTGCACCACGTACAGTGCAGAATGATGGTTTGATCATTTATCACATCAAAGCCGGCTCCGGGCCCTTTCAGGTTGTACCGCAAGATCAGATTCAGATAGAATATACAGGTAGAACCACAGACGGTAAAATATTCGACAGCACATATGAAAAAAGTCGATTAGGCGTACCTTTTGTCATGTCCCCCGCAGCAACTGACGGAAGTGGAAACTTTAGCTATGTCAGAGGTTTTAGAGAAGGATTATTGGGCATGAAGAAAGGGGAAGAACGCACGCTGGTCATACCCCCTGACCTTGGCTATGCAGGAACCACAAATAAGCTGGCCGGCGATACTTTGATCTTCGATATTAAATTAATTGGCTTTCAATAAAAGCTAAAGAAAAGAAAAAGATCAAAATTTCTCATATAACAGTGAACATTAACATTGTTCACTGTTTACGGTAAACCCGTTCCACCCTTCTTGTGGATATACCACAAAGGACTTCATAGGATATCGAATTCATTAGATTTCCCCATTCCTGTGCAGTATTCCCATTATTACCCATAACAATGACTTCTGAATTAACAGGTGGACGATCGTTTCCACAATAAATCATTACATAATCCATTGTGATGATACCTACGATTGGATAATCCTTACCATTGATATGCATTTTAATTTTTTCACCCAGATTGCGTCGTAAGCCGTCGGCGTACCCAACAGGAATTATTCCCAGGAATCCGTTTTCCGGACACACCCACTTAGAGCGGTAACTCACTGTCATCCCCCTTTTTATGGGTTTACATTCAACGAGATAACTTTTCCATGTTAATACCGGTTTTAAATCATCTATTTGAAAATCTCCCGGAGGATATCCGTACATCCCGATACCATGTCGCACCATATCGAACTGTGCCTCAGGGAAATACGCCAAACCGCCGGTGTTGCTGATGTGTGCCATGACAGAAGGGGCGAATTTTGAACGGATATCCTTAAACTTCTCCAATTGTTCTCCGACTTTCGCCGAATCAGGATCATCGGCTGTGGCAAAATGTGACATAAGTCCAATTTGATTAAGCTCTTTATGTTCATCAACCTGGCGAAGCACTTCGGATAACTGGTAGTCATAAAAACCAAATCGCCCCATTCCTGTATCGAATTGAAGATGATAACGTGTCCCCTTTTTTAACAAATCAAAATGATGAAAATCACTGATCACAGCATCGATTTCATACTCTTTATACGCCCAACATGTCTTTTCATAGGGAGCACTGAAAACCAGAATATTATTTTGAATACCGGCTTCCCGTAACTCAATCGCTTCCTGAAGAGAACAGACTCCGAAATAATCGACTTTATCTTTTAAAAAATGGCCTACCCTCACCGCCCCATGACCATAGGCATTCGCTTTAATAACTGCTATCTGACGAATACCCGGTTTAATACGTTTTTTTAACACTTCAAGATTATGATTCAGGGCAGATAAATTTATCTCAGCCGTGGAGTTATGGAAATGAGATTCAATGTTACTCATCGATAATATCTGATCTTTGTGAATGGTATCTATTCTGTGCCAATGATAGGTTATTAGTTAAAAAAAAGCTATTGGAACCTGCAAACCCGGCCTGTTAATACTTCAAATCAGATCGTTATTAGTAATAGTCAGGAATTAATGCTGATAATATTAACATATTCAATGATTTATTGGTCTAAATGTGGCTGAACAAAACAGGATTTATTCATAAAGCATCTAAGCCATAATCCCCTTTTCCAATCAAGATATATTAATAGTTTTATATCTTTCAAGCAGCCAGAAACGCATTTCATGTGCATCACACATACCTTGCAATACACCATTGTGAAAAACAGGAAGATAATCCGCTTTAAATGCTATTTCAGGGTGATACGTATCCACTTTTTCCACATCAACAAACGTACCGGGCTCTACAGGTTGTAAAAAATCATCATACACAGGCGACTCGTGATTTGCGTCATCCAGATCACGGCCATATAGTATATATTTCACTTCATTTTTATCAATTACCGGTATAATACTTTTCTTCAGATAATTTTTATTGGTCGAATCCAGTATTTCAACTATCGTCAAAGGAGACGCATTTTCCTCCACTTCCAATATCAAATCATTTAATTCAGGAATGTAAACCAATTCTTTACGACCGCTCATAACCGTATAAATCATATATATGCTAAACAAACCTAACCATATGGTTACTTGTGAGTTATAAAGGAAATAGGATAACAAAGCTACAATAAACAGTATGGCAATAATTTGTTTCCCGATTATATATGTAAACCTGGATGCTTTTCTATACCGTTTCTGATATAGCCAAAGCAGAGCACGTAATGCTCTCCCGCCGTCCAATGGAAATATCGGTATGAGGTTAAAACCGCCCAGAAGGGCATTCATGAGCGCAATATTGCGTAATACGAGAAAGGATTCCGGTTGAACATATTCCAGAGAATTGGATGCATAATAACAGATTAAAGCAAATAACAACGAAACGATCGGGCCGGAAATCGCAACAGATAATTCATCCTTAGGTTCAATGGGACGATGCCGCAGTTCAGCCATTCCTCCAAAAAGAAATAAATGAATTCTTTCAATAGGAATATGCAAACGTTTTGCTGTAAAAGCATGCCCCAACTCATGCAACAGAATTGAAAACGTAAGCGCAAGTGCTGTAATAATACCCATCACCCAATAGATGAGCTCATGAGGACGATAAGAAAATCGGGGATAATAACGCGTACTGAGAAGCCACGTAAGGATAACCACGATGATTATCAAAAAAGGATCAATCGTGACTTTAAAGCCCGCTATATTCCAGGATTTATTTCTTAGTTTTGATAGCATAAAATAATTGTGGGTAACAACGCTTCTTTTTTCTGTAAAATTTTTCTAAAAAGTTGACTTGCGTCGATTGTACGAATTGATGGAATCGTATCACTAACTATTTAACCTCCATTCAATATCTACATTTAGTAGTAATATAAATATCGTACATGGTAATAACGATATCACTGTTCTCTTATTTTTAAACACAAAAATTAATAAGTCCCGGAACAGATCATTTAAAGGTATTTCATTCCTCATCTTTATGCCTGTTAAACCATTTTATACGTTTAAGGTCCTTCAAAATGACCGATGCGGCATTATAACCGGCAGCACCGAACACCCCACCGCCCGGGTGACACGATGCACTCGACAGATACAAATTTTTAATGGGTGTACGATATTCACTCATAGCCGGTATGGGACGAAACATAAACATTTGATCGAATGTCATTTCCACATGCATAACATTTCCGTTAATCATCCCATGTTTACGTTCAATGTCGAGGGGTGTCTGAATATACCTGTCTATCAATTTTCCTTTCATATTGGGCGCATAATCCACTACCGTCTGATAAATATTATCCGCTTCACGTTCTCGAATATCATCCCAGTTTTCACCATTTGCCAGCCGATACGGATGCCACTGCCCCCAGGCAAATAATGTATGTTTCCCATCCGGGGCAACATCAGGATCAACCTTTGAAAAAGTCATGGCAACCACCGGCGGCTTGTCAGGTGGAGCCCCTTTGGCAAATCGACTCATGGCATTTTTCATAAACTGCTCAGATGGACATAAAAGCTGCAAGCCGTTATGTACGTATGGATCATCACGACATGCATCATAATCTGGCAGTTCATCAACCGCACAGCGTATGACCATACCAAAACCATTTCCGACATTAATTTCTTTAACCCTGGTTAACATTTCCGGAGATAAATAATCGGGTCCGACCAGTTTTAGCATCGTTGTCTGTACATGTGTATTGGAAACTATTTTTTCTCCAAATATCTCTTCACCACTTTGGAGACGAACTCCATATGAACTGTTTCCACGGATTAAAATTTCATCAACCGGTGAACCTGTTTTTATCACTCCATCGTGCGCCTCCAGCATTTTTGCCATAGCTTGTGTTAACATCCCGCTCCCTCCTCTTGGATGTTTTGCCCCGCTTTGGTGATACATAGCATGCCAACCGGCAAAATCGGCCGTAGCCGTTTGATCCGGCATCGGCCCCGACTGTGCCGCCAACCACAAAATTGCAGTCTTCAAATATGGATTTTGAAACGTATCGTTGATCAATTGACCGTAACTACCAAGAATACGTTTTATACCCTGAACCTGTTTGCCTTTCTTAAACATACCCTGTCCTTTTATCTGCCCTTTAATCATCTCGGACATGATATTTTTCATCGTAGGAGGTTTCATAAAAACGTTTAAGACCCCTTTATTGACCCGCGTCCAATACTCGACGAACTCCCTATAGTGTTCTACATCTTCAGGTGCAATGGCAGCTATCGAATCCAATGTTCTATCCAGGTCTTTAAAGAAGTGTATCACTCCTTCACCGCCGTATACAGGAAAAGAAGCGAAAGGGTCCAGATCAATATATTCCAGGCCATATTTATCCAACTCAAGCTCCTCTACTATACCGGTCTGGTGAATCATAAAATGAGCAGAAGAACCCACATCCATACGAAATCCCTGTGGATTTTCTTTAGATTTGAACATCGTTTCCGTACAAACGGCCCCGCCAATATTTTCACGCCTCTCCAAAACACAAACAGAATATCCGGCTTTTGCCAGGTAACAAGCTGTAACCAATCCGTTGTGGCCGGATCCGATTACTACGACATCATATGATTGCTTCATTATTTAATTATTCTTTTTTCACAAACTAATACTCCACTATAGCATCTTTAAAATGGTTATAAAAAACTAACAGGTAAGAGCACTTCGACTTTAGTGACTAATTTATAAATAGGCCATTTACAATGAGAATAACCTGTGAAATTATATCTCATAACCGTTACAAAATTACGGATAGTGTAAATTTGATTAGTAATTTCATAAGAAAATTATCTTATTATTCTTATGATGTTTAAACTCTGAAATATATGTAAATCATTCCACGAAATAGTGTTCGAAAAAACATTCAAATTATTTATATAGAACAATTATGCAATTTTTAAAGAATATTCTGGCAAGCTTTATTGGGGTCATTTTAGCCGTCATAGCCCTTTTTTCCCTGTTATTCCTGTTTTTACTCACTACATCACAAAAACCGGAACCATATATCCGGGATAATTCTGTTTTAACTATCGGGCTGTCGGGTAGTATTCCCGATCGTATATCAGAAAATCCTCTCGATGAATTATTTAGAAAATCAGACAAGGATGTTGTCTCTCTGAAATCATTAAATGAGAACCTAAAAAAGGCTGTCGTTGATAAACATATCAGGGGGATTTGGATAAAAGCTGAGATGTTAAATGCATCATGGGCTACGCTCGAAGAGGTCAGAAATGCGATCCTTAATTTCAAGAAGAACAGTGGCAAATTTGTTTATTGCAGTACTAACGATATCGGTTTTAACGAGAAAAGCTATTTCGTAGCCACTGCCGCTGATTCGATTTTCTCACCACCGGAGTCAACGTTCGAATTTGACGGATTCTTTATTCAAACACCTTTTTTAAAAGGATTATTTGATAAACTTGGTATAAAACCTGAAATAAGCCGGCAGGGGAAATATAAATCGGCTGTTGAACCATTTATACGTAAAGATTACTCTGAAGCCAATAAGGAACAATTAACAGCCTTATTGGATAACACAAGCAAAACATACCTGGATGCCGTTTCAAAATGGTCAGGCAAATCAATTGCTCAATTGAATAATGATTTAAATCAATCACCGCATCTATCCGCCGATTACGCTTATAAACAAGGATTAATTAACAAATTAACATATCCGGAAGACGTTAAAGAACGCATAAAAAGACGTATAGGATTATCAAAGGGTGAAAAATTATATACCATATCCAATAAGCGTTATAATCAAGTCAGTGCTAAATCGGCAGGTTTGACTCAAATAAAGACCAATAACAAAATCGCGATCATATATGCCGAAGGAGAAATAGTACCTGACGTTGTACAATCACCGTTCGATCATAGCAAATACATCACTGCATCAGCATTCAGAAAAGAATTGAAACAGATTACAGACGACAGTGATGTTAAAGCCCTCGTTGTTCGCGTGAACAGTCCCGGAGGATCGGGAAGTACTTCCGATCTGATTTGGGAAATGTTGCGTAAAACTTCTAAGAAAATGCCTGTCATTGCCTCCATGGGTTCTGTTGCCGCTTCCGGCGGATATTATATTGCTATGGCTGCTGACACTATTGTAGCCATGCCCTCGACCATCACAGGATCTATTGGTGTATTTGGTACAAAATTTAATATGAAAAACTTCTTCAATGATAAGCTTGGCGTTACTTTCGATGTAGTGCAATCACATAATAATGCAGATTGGCTGATGTCAACCAAACCATTTACGAATACACAGGAAAAAGCCTTTCAGCGTACTATCGATAATTTCTATGAAAATTTTATTACAAAAGCGGCGGAAAGTCGTCATGTAAGTAAAGCGCATATCGATAGTATAGGCGAGGGACATATCTGGACCGGTCAGGCCGCATTAAATAATCATTTGGTTGATGTGTTGGGAAATCTGCATAAAGCTGTTCAAATAGCTGCAGACAAAGCCGGGATTAAGAACTATAATCTTGTTACGTATCCCAGGCCGGAAGGGTTATGGTCATATTTCTATAACACCACACAAACAAAAGTGTATTCATTTTTCAACCCCGATTTTGGAAATCAAATTTCATTAAATAGAATAAAAAAATATATTGTAACGAATCCCCGGCAAATCCAGGCATTATTACCGTTTAAGATCGTCATACAATAATAAATGATGTTAGATACAATAAAGATCGAACAATTGAGCGAAGGACTATTTCAAATAGGATCTGACGGGTCAATTGATAAAATTAATACACACGCACGCAAAGGAGAAAATGATAATCTCGGGTCGCTTACCAGAATCAGGCCGGTAGGTATCGATCCTGTTCTCGTTTATAATGACAATATCAGGATTTTGATCGATGCCGGAATTGGGCTGGGATTGGATAGTGACGAAGATCAGGAGAATGTTTCGAATATTCTTACCAATATGGAAATATTCGGGATAAAACCCGAAGAAATAACGCATGTCATTTTATCACATTTGCATTATGATCATATTGGCGGATTGAGTTATACTGATGAACACTTTCAGACAAGGGCAACATTACCCAATGCCAGATATTATGTACAAAAACGAGAATGGGAGCATGCACTTGCAGTTTTCGATAAGCGAAGTAAATTAAATGGAGCCAGTTATAAACTCGACGATTTGTATCGTTTGGTTGCAGATGATACTTTCGAATTTATCGATGAAGATTATTATAAACTGATTGAAGGTGTTGAATTGATATGGACGGGTGGACATACACCGGGTCACCAGATTGTACGTTTGTCGGATTCCGATAAAAATATATCATATTATTTCGGAGATTTAATTCCCAGTGACGAGTTTCTCAACTATTCGATAAAAAAAATGGATGTCGATATCCAACAGGCCAAACAAATGAAAATGGCCTTACTCAGACAGGCTTATCATGAGAATGCCAATTTGCTTTTTTACCACTCACTGCAGAAAAAAAGTGGGAAGCTAAAAAAAGACAAGTATCGCAAGTATGTCTTGCAATCAAACTAATAAATTTATGAATCACAGATTTTACAGCTTACCGGTCTGACGGTTTAAAACCGTCTGACCGATTATAAGCGCATTTATCTGTTCATTGAGATCAGAAATTCTTCGTTATTGCGGGTACCTTTCATTTTGTCCAGCAGAAACTCCATAGCTTCCATTGGATTCATTGAAGACAGGTAACGGCGCAACAGTACTACTTTCTCCCGTTCCTCATCGGATACAAGTAATTCTTCTTTACGGGTGCCGCTCTTGAAGATATCTATAGCCGGGAATATTCGCCTGTCTGCCAATCGGCGATCTAAAACGATCTCCATATTACCGGTTCCTTTGAACTCTTCAAAAATGACATCATCCATTCGTGATCCGGTCTCTATAAGAGCCGTGGCAATAATAGTTAAGCTACCACCATTTTCAATATTACGAGCCGAACTGAAGAGCTGACGCGGTTTTTTCAATGCCTGTGAATCAACACCACCGGTCATGGTTCGTCCGGAATTACCTGTACATATGTTATATGCCCTGGCAAGTCGAGTGATGGAATCCATCAGAAGAACGACATCATGGCCACTTTCAACGAGGCGTTTAACTTTTTCGAATACAATCTCAGCAAGACCAACATGGTTTTCCGGTTTCTGATCGAATGTTGAAGCGACAACCTCAGCATTGATAGTTGTCCGTTCCATCTCGGTAACTTCTTCCGGACGTTCATCAATCAAAAGTATGATAATCTTCGTATTGGGATTGTTTTTCGCCACCGAATTGGCCACACGTCGCAGGATCGTTGTCTTACCCGTTTTGGGCTGGGCAACAATTAATCCACGTTGGCCTTTACCCATCGGAGCAAATAAATCAATGATACGTGTTACATAATCATCCGGTCGTGTTTCCAGTTTATACCGGTCATCGGGATAGATTGGCAGTAAATCCTCAAAATCTTTACGAGAATCCATATCATGAGGAATTTTACCATTCACTCCATCGACCCGTAATAGAGCAAAATAACGTTCTCCGACTTTGGGAGGACGAATAATACCCACAACACAATCACCCTGTTTCAATCGAAAACGTTTGATTTGAGACGGCGATACATAAATATCATCCGGACTCGCAGAATAATTGTAGTTAACGGATCTCAAAAAGCCGTATCCGTCAGGTAAAATCTCAAGGGTTCCTTCATTGATCAGATAACCGCCCAAATTAGATTGTATCTCCTGTAGTCTTTCTTCCAATGTAGGCGCATCCGATTCAGGAAGTATATCATGGACACTGCGTTTTTTACCCTTGTCCTTTTGACGATTTCCTTTTTTATCGTTTTTAGGCTTTTGCTGTTTTGGAGCAGACTGCTGTTTCGGAGAAGGCTTTTTAGGACGCCTGGCTTCCGTTTTGGGTTTACTCTCTTGTTTACGAGGACGGCCTCTTCTTTTTTTCTGAGGCTGTTCATCGGCCATATTGGCAAAGGGATTAAAATCCTCCATTTTCTTACTATTTGGTTCATTCACCGAACGTGAAGAAGAGTTCTTTCTGGTGTGATTCGACTTTGATACGGTCGAATTTCCTTCACTATTCGAACCCGGTTTTGCGGGTTGGTTTGCTTTTTTATTTCCGTGAGCTTTCCCATTTCCAGATTCATTCCGAACTTCATTATTGAAATCAAGAACAGCTTGTGCCTGTATTCTGGCAATTGATCTTATTCGATCAATTAAAGTTTGCTTTCTAAGTCCGGTAACGGGTTTAACTCCGTTTTTCTTAGCAATTTCTTGTAATTCTTTTACTGTTTTCTCGTGCAAAGAATTTAATTCTTTAGCATTCAATCCAACAAGTTGGATATCTGACATTGTTCAATCGTTTAATTAGACGTTCTGATAGTTGTTAAATAACAAAAGGGATGTTCAAATAACTCAATAAGATAATGAGTAATATTTTTGAGGAATCTGCCAGTAGTTATTAAATATGATTTTTTGAAAGAGGCAACCTAATCAATTCAGGTTGTATTTCTTAATCCAATCTCTGACGGTGCTGTAAAAGTAAAAACTTCCTGTAAAAATAACTAACTTTGATTTATACCGTTTTAGTATGGAATAGATGTTGCCCCACTCATTTAAAAGAAGTTGCAGCTGCGGTATGTGATTTTTAACCTCTTCATATGTAGCTGCTCTTTCACTATTTATTTCATAATAAAAGATTTTTTTGAATTCCGAAAATTCATATAAGAATTTTTCATCAATTTTATCTTTCATCAGGCTTAATATAATAACCGGCTCCCTTTTATTCGCTATAGTTTTGACACTTTCTTTTAAAACTTTTATAGCTTCTATATTATGTGCACCATCAAAATACCAATCTTTACCATCGATAAGCGGTTCAAATCGTGCACGTAAACCTGATATTTTTCGAACATACTTAACAGCTTCAATAAACTGTTCTGTTGTTAGCTTATACCTATAATGTAAGCATTTAATTACTTGCCAGCCAATACTAAGATTTACAGCCTGTATCGAACCAAATAAATCGGTTTCCAGGCACAAAAGTGTGTTTTTATCCTTCAAATCAATCTTACCATCTTTATAATTGGGATGTAAATCATCAAAATGGTATACCGGCGCATTCATTTCACCTGCTTTATCAAGCATAACTTTTCGTGCCGCTTCAGGTAACCTACCTATAACAACGGGAACTTCATGTTTTATAATTCCCGCTTTTTCATAAGCTATTTCTTTGATTGTCTCACCAAGATAAGCTTTATGATCGAGTGCAACACTTGTTATAACTGAAACTAATGGAGTTATAATATTTGTAGCATCCAGCCTGCCACCAAGACCGGTTTCGATAATAGCTATATCAACTTTTTGCTCGCGGAACCACCAAAAAGCCAATGCTGTCATCAATTCAAAATAGGTAACGGGATAACGGTCGATCAATGATGAATATTTTTTAAAAAAACGAATTAAATGTTTATCAGGAATTTCCTGCCCGTTAATCTTAATCCGTTCTTTAAAATCTATCAGATGCGGGGAAGTATATAATCCTACTTTAAATCCCGCTTGTTGATAGGCGCTTGCCAGGATATGACATACCGTACCTTTACCATTGGTACCGGCCACATGAACAGCCCGGAGGTCATTTTGGGGATTTCCCAGAGCCCCGCAAAAACGTTCAATCTGATCCAGGCCCATATGTGCCGCTTTGGAGCCAACAACCTGAAATTTAGGTATATTGTCCAAATAGGATCTGATATCCTCGATATTTTCAAATGTCATATTCATCTCATTTGTATTGCCAAGGCATTAATTTACAAGATATGAACCAATAATCCCGATTTTTTATTATACTGAATGCGATTCTGACAGATCATCCAAATGATGTAACAGACCGACATTAATTTATCCATGTACTATAAAAAATTACTTAAACCTTTTTTATTCCGATTAGATGCTGAGAGGGCTCATAATAGTACAATAATATTTGCTCAACTGGCTAATGATAATGCTTTATTACGCAGTCTTGCTCATCTGATTTATTATTATCAGTCCGATTTATTACAACAGGATATCTGGGATTTATCTTTCTCCTCACCGGTAGGACTTGCAGCCGGTTTCGATAAAAACGGATTAATTGCTCCGTTATTAAGTGATTTGGGATTCGGTTTTGTTGAAATAGGCAGTGTTACGGCACATGCTTCCAAAGGTAATCCCAGACCCAGGGCTTTTCGTCTGGCTGCGGACCACGGATTAATTAACAGGATGGGTTTGAATAACGATGGTGTGGATATAATTTCCAAACGCATCCAACAAACGATTATGACTATCCCACTCGGTGTTAATATTGCCAAAACCCATGACCCGGCCATAATGGGTAATGATGCAATTGAGGATTATCTCTACTCTTATAAAAAAATGCAGGGATTAGCTGATTATATTACACTTAATATATCCTGTCCCAATACCACCGAAGGAAAAACATTTGAGAATAAGGAGGCTTTAAATAATCTTCTTTCAGCTATAGAACAAGTCCGTTTGCCTAATGCCCCTCCTACCCTCGTTAAGTTTTCAGTAGATATTAATAAGGAAACCTTGACAGCGTTGGTGGAAACATGCGAACAATATCACATAGCCGGTTATGTGGCCACTAATACGTCCTCTCAGCGTACTAACTTACAAACCAACCATAACCGGTTACAAAATATCGGCAACGGGGGACTCAGCGGGAGGCCTATAGCTGATAATAGTACTAAAGTTATCCGATGGATTAATGATATCCTTAAAGGCCAAAAAACAATTATTGGTGTTGGGGGGATCGATTCGGTTAAAACCGCTTTGGATAAAATCCGGGCCGGAGCCGATTTAATCCAGGTCTATACCGGTTTAATTTATGAAGGACCCGGTTTGGTTAAAACAATCAACAAAGGATTACATGATTTGATGGCCAGGCATAACATCTCATCGATCTCCGAATTGCGCTCTATGGATAGTAAGTAATAATTATTTATATCCCAATTTTATAAAAACCACTCATTACTATTTATAAGCTTAATGATCGTTTACAACATATTGATAATTGATCATTGATCATTGATCATTGTATACCTACTTACCTTCTTTTTTAGCTTTAGAAGGCGGCGGGGGTTCGGTTATTTCATCCATTATATTTTTCGCTACATCCTTGCGTGTATAATTTGGGAAATAATTCATTAATTGCCTGAGCACCACACGTGTGCTATCCCAATATTGACCCTGAAACGGGAAATGATCCCTGAAATCAGGTTTTGTTAAGGTGGTATCAAGAATCTGCTTCCAATATTTACTTTGAGGTTTTGATATATCCGTTTTTTTGAGTTTCACCTGTGCGGTATCCTTAAGCTGTTGCAGGGAATCCTGCCGGTCGGACCATTTCTTTTGAATAGAAATCCACACCTTAATACTATCGGAAAATCCGGCTTGTTCTCTGGCCTTCCTTGCGTATAATCTCGCGGCATATAAGAGCGCATCCGGCGCATAACCGGATATGGAATGATTCAATCCAAACGAACGTAAGGCTTCAGCACTTTTTACAGGTTCCATATGTTTTACACTATCAACAAGCGAATAATACAGCGTTTGCAAACTATCCTGAAGCGTTGATTCCAACGCTGTCTGTTGCTGTGTTCCGGCTACCTGCTGCCCATAACGCCTATTTAATTTGAGTGCATAAATACTGGCAGGATAGTTTGTTATGACCGAATCAGCCCACTGTTGTGCTTTTATACTATCCTGATTTACATAATAAAGTTCCGATAGAGAATACATGGCCTGGGGTGCCAATTTTGTTTCCCGATATTTATTAATAATGTGATGATAATATCTCTTTGCACTATCAGGCAGATTCAACGACAGGAAAAACACATTACCAATTTCATACTGTTTCTTGGCAACTTCAGATCGCATTTTTTCCTTTGCATCATTCGTCAATGGTATTTTGGATAAATCCACTTTAATCTGATTCTCCAGCTTACCAGCCCCGTTCTTCGAAACTGCAATCTTTGTAGTATCCGAATTAGCAGTCACTCCGGCTTGTTGTACCGCCTGTATTCTTCTCCAGTTATCGACCAGTGGTCGATTCCCCCATATGGCTTTGAAAGCCTGACTCGCTTCAGCTACTAATTGCGGATTTCTATGATTCAAAAAACCATTATTCCCACTATTATCTTGTTGAGCATTCCGGGCAGCATTCACATTTACTAATGTGTTCCGGTTAGAAGCCTGTGCTTTTAACCGCTCCTTGAGCTCTTCTATTTTCCGTTGTTTGACGACATTTATAACCGAATCGAATTGAGCTTTCGGCAAACTACCCAACCACAACAAACTATCGAGGTTTGTAATATCTTTCTTGAGTTTTGCGTACTCACCAAATGACTTAGATAATTCGGTGGCATTAAAATTTTCCGGTAATTTTTGCATATCGGACGCCTGATTAGCGGAAGAATCATAATAAGCAGCCGCTATAGATAAATTTTTGTAATAATCCCTGTAAATATTTCCTAAACCATAATAAATCTTTGCCTTAGTGGCCTGATCCGGTGTCTTGAGTCCGTTGCGCAGGGTATAATTATAATCTCTTTGTGCTTTCCTATAACGTCCCATAGCTTCAAGTGTACGGGCAATCTCATAATTCAATTCAGGCAGGATATCGAAGTTTTTGTCATCTTTGCTCATGGCTGTAAAGATGTTCAGCGCTAACTTAAGATGACCGTTTTCTCTTGCTACCTCAGCCTGTTTACGGTGTGCGGCGTAAATCAGATCATACTCCGGATGTGTTTCATCTACATGTGTGTAACTGTCGTAAGCTTCATCCAGTTTTCCCAAACGTTCCAGAAGCTGGCCTTGCAGAAAATATGCCCGTGCACGAATTTCCTTCTCATTCACATAAGGCAGAGCCGATTGTATTAGTTTTTCGGCATTACTCCAGTCCTGTTGATGTACATACAACTCAGCCATCACCAGTTGTACTTGTGCCTTAATCTTTTTATTCCACTTATAATCGGTAGAGGATAATTCCCTTGACAGTAAACTCAAACCATCATCGTAATGATCCATTTCAAGGGCCACTCTTCCCTGCCACAGGACCGATTTCTGACGCATCACATTATTATTTGTCGTGTTGTACAACTCCTCGAATTTCTGATCGGCTGAATAGAACTTGGTCTCATAAAAATAGGAACGCCCTATAAGGAATAATGCATCATCTACCCATTTCGATTGGCTGTGATTCCGGAGGATATCGGCACTTTTACTTATGGCTTGATCAAAATTATCCTGACTTATTTTTACCGGTCGCTCGAATATTCGAATAGGCCTCTCAGGATTAATTTTATCGCGTTGTTTTACTACTTCACGGTATCCATCTTTATAATACTTTTTAGCATTGTAAAATGTATTGTAGTAAGCAGTAAAATTATCCCAGCTGCTTTTAAGCGCACCATGACATCCTCCCAATAACAGGAGCATGCCAATTAAGATAGATATTATATACTTTCTCTCTCTCAATATCAGGTGATCGTACTTATTTTAATCATATTTGTTCTTCCGCGTTTAGCAATAGGCATTCCTGTTGCTATGATCACGCGATCGTTTGCTGAAACCAAACCTACTTTTTTCAGGTGTTCTTCCATTACCTGGACACTTTTATCCGTATTAAATATCTGGCTGATTCTGACAGGCGAAACGCCCCACACAAGGTTCAGTTGCCGTAACACATCCTGACTCTCCGTGAATGCTATGATAGGAACTTCAGGACGGAATTTGGCAATACGGCGGGCTGTTGTACCCGAATGGGTAATGGTTGCAATCACTTTTGCGTCGACATATTCGGAAATCCGCACGCAGGAATAACTTAGTGATTCGATTATCTGTTTCTCTTTCCATTCCGGTTTTTGGAATGTCAGGCTATTATATAGCTTGGCATCCTGATTCTCAACAGACCTGCAAATCTTATCCATGACTTTTACTGCCTCTAACGGATACTTACCGGATGCCGTCTCTCCGGATAACATAACAGCATCCGTACCATCAAGAACAGCATTGGCGACATCTGAACTCTCGGCACGTGTTGCCCTTGGATTTTGAATCATCGATTCCAACATTTGCGTTGCCGTTATAACCGGTTTACCGGCATTACGGCATAAGCGTATAATTTTCTTTTGGATTAACGGCACCCTTTCACTGGCAATTTCAATCCCTAAATCACCCCGGGCTACCATTATTCCATCACTTTCTTCAATAATTTCTTCAATAACAGCTATAGCTTCGGGTTTCTCAATCTTGGATATAACTCCCGCATTGCTGCCACGGGCCCGTATACGAGAAATAAGGTCCTGTACCTCACGTGCGGAACGAACAAATGAAAGAGCAACATAATCAACACCTTGTTGCAATCCAAAATCCAGATCTTCTTTATCTTTTTTCGTTAAGGCCGGTATGGAAATTTTTACATTTGGGAGGTTCACCCCCTTGCGTGATTTTAATAATCCACCCACGACAACATCAGCCGTCAGATTATTGGTATCCCTGGAGATAATCTTCAATTCGAGCAATCCGTCATCCATCAGGATCGTGTTTCCAATTTCGGCATCCTGAACCAAATTCTCATAATCAATCGGGATCAACGATTCGGTTCCGGTTACCTTTTCCGGCGTAATGGTAACCTGGCTGCCTGTCTTCAGCATCTGGGCGCCATCTTTCATCTGTCCCACCCTGATCTTAGGCCCTTGTAGGTCCATTAAAATTGGAATGCTGCAATTTAATGACTCGGATATTTCCCTAATATATTTTATCACCTTCTGATGATCGGCATGTGTCCCGTGCGAAAAATTCAAACGGGCTACATCCATACCATTCCGGATGAGTTCTTCAATTTTATCTTTTGAACTGGTACTCGGACCTATAGTACAAACAATCTTAGTCCTTCGTTTTAAATCCTTCATGTAATTTGCAGTAGAAAATCTTTTAAGTTATAGTTATTAATAGATTACATTGACAAAATAAATACCTGAAGTACGTTGTTATCAATTTATATCGTATTTATTTGAAATTTAATGTGGTAATATCTCGTATTTAGATATTTATCACAAAAGTTATGCAGAATAAGGTTATACATTATACATTAGAATTGTATTAGGAAACATTGGATATTAAATGTTCTCTGTTTTAAAATAACGCAGTTTAAGTACATTAACTTATATAATGCTTTATTACCGGAACAATTTAAGATCTGGAGATGTTGCATGAATTGGATATTATTAACAGGTACATTACATGTCAAAAAATAAAGATAATACCTTCAGAGTAAGAAAACTGACCTTTATTACAGGGCTTTTGTTTTTAGCACCTCTTCTATTTAACTGCGGCCGCTCTTACAATCCGGATATTACCCGCGGATCGACTTATCTTTTTCAAACGGGTCACCCAGAAGTTAGAATAGCGGCTATCGGCTTGTTCGATCAAAAAGGAAATCCGGGTATTAATGTTACCGCCGATATTGTTTACGGCAGCTTAATTTATAAAGAAGAGGATAAGAAATATACGGCCAACATTAATATTACCCTTCAGATAGTTTCACAAAAAAAAGACAGTTCACTTGGTACAACCAGAAATTATGATCTGACTGTTCAGAAAGATAATAAAGAAATTATACACAGTGGTGAGGTCTTCACATTTCAAAAACGTATCCCTATAAAACCGGGCAAATACAATGTTACCGTTGCTGTAACAGATAAAAGTTCTAAAAAACAGACTGTACGCTCGACTCATGCAGAAATTCCCAATCCCAAATCCACAGAGGTCAGTCTGACCAACGTCTTGCTTCTGGCACGTAATTTCGATAATCAGCAGAAACATGGATATCTCCCTGTTACAACATACGATGTTCCCGGCAAACTCGATTCACTAAAATTTGAATTTCAGGTAACCAAGAAAGATCCCAATAAACATCTTGATGTTGATATGAAGTTGGTTCGTTTCAAATCCGATACTATGCCAGCCAGGGAAATGTTCGCACCGAATCCGAGTCCGTCTACTTTACCATATCGTGGCATTGATTACAGGGATGAGACCGTTGTCCAAACCCAAAAAAGAGTTTTGCGATCTGAAACGGGAAATATTCTGATACAATATCAAACGGTTCGTCCCAAACGGGGTAATTATCGTTTTGAGGTTAATCTTAAAGGTGCTGGTATTGATGAAAAAAAGGATTTCAAAGCACGTGATTTTAGTGTAAAAAGTAAAAACTATCCGAATGTACGAACCCCGCGTGAATTGGCTGAGCCTCTCTATTACCTGATGAAGAAGAAGAATTATAAAAAATTGATGGCAATCAAGAATCCTGATTCTCTAAAACAGGCTATCGATGCTTTTTGGTATAATAATGTTGGAAGTCTCCAGAAAGCCAAGAAAGTTCTTCAATTATATTATCAACGGGTGGAGCAGGCTAATAAACAGTTTTCAAATTATAAAGAAGGTTGGAAAACAGATCCGGGGATGATATACATACTCTTCGGCCCCCCCTGGTATGTTGAACGTTCTCTGGATCATATGCAGTGGACTTACGGTTACGACCGGTATGATCCTCTACGAAATTTTGAATTTATAGAAACCAAAATACCGAGCAAATACTATCCTTATCACAATTATATCCTGCAGCGACAAAATTATTATTTCAATGTTAATTACCAGAAGATACAGGATTGGTTGAGTGGTTATGTCTTAACACACGATCTGTAACAAGCAGAGAGCATAGTGCATAAAGCAATTATTAACCGGTCTGGCGGTTTGGAACAGTCAGACCGATTAATGTTTGAAACCGCGTAAATCCGCTGTTTAATTTCCCTTTATTTCACTACGAAATTGATAATTTTATTGGGAACAAAGATCTCCCGTACGAGTTGGCCTTCCTCCAAATACCTGGCTACTCCTTCTTCAGCTTTAGCCAAATCTAAAACGTATTCTTTGTCGGTAGCTTTATCACGTTCCACATCAATTTCGCCCCGGACTTTACCATTTACCTGAACCGCATATCTGCTCGTATCGGAAACCAGGTATTCCTTTTTATATTCTGGCCAATCGGTATATGCCAGTGTATCTTCGTTGCCGAGTTTAAGCCACAGTTCTTCGGCAATATGGGGCACGAATGGTGAAAGTAACAAGACAAACTCTTTCATTATACTCACCGGTTTCGTCTCCCATTTCATGGCCTCATTGTTGAATATCATCAGGGCAGCTATCGCCGTGTTAAATTTCAACTCATCAATATCATCCGTTACTTTCTTAATCGTTTGATGCAATAACATTAGATGTTCACGGGTTGGCTCAATTGCTTTTACATCTTTATTGAGATTACCGGTGTCCTCATCTATAAGCATTCGCCAGATACGTTTGAGAAAACGATACACACCTTCTACTCCCTGCATGCTCCATGGCTTGACCTGCTCAAGCGGCCCCATGAACATTTCATACAAACGTAACGCATCCGCACCATATTCACTTACAACATCATCGGGATTGATGACATTACCGCGTGATTTCGACATTTTGAAAGACCGGGCGTCAACGACAATATTTGTACCCTTGATAACAAAATCTTCCCCTTTCTTCGCAACCTGATCTTCGTTGAGTTTTTCGGGTGTAAGATTTTGAATGTTGTTATCCTTAACCGAGACATAGTCGCCTTTATCATCTTTATAGGCGGTATATTCCATTTCGCCAAGTATCATACCCTGGTTGACAAGACGTTGAAAGGGTTCTTTCGTTGAAACTACGCCGCAATCGTATAATACTTTATGCCAGAAGCGGGCATACAACAAATGAAGAACGGCGTGTTCGGCACCACCGACATATAAATCCACAGGCAGCCAATAATCTTCTTTCTCTTTGTTAACCGGCCCTTTTTTATAATCCGGATCGATATAACGCAAATAATACCAGCATGATCCCGCCCATTGAGGCATCGTATTCGTTTCTCGTTTGGCCGGTTTTCCCGTTTCAGGATCCGTCGTATTCACCCATTCCTTTATAGCTGCCAATGGTGATTCACCCGTTCCGGTCGGCTCATAACTATCAACTTCCGGTAATGTAACCGGTAATTCACTTTCCGGCAATGGTTTTGGTTTCCCATCCACATGAATAATGGGGAATGGTTCTCCCCAATAACGTTGACGTGAGAACAGCCAGTCGCGTAATTTATAGTTTACACTTTTTTCCCCGAGGTTTCTTTTTTCCAGCCAGTCGGTGATCTTTTGCTTGGCTTCGGGTACTTTCAGCCCATCTATTGATAAATCATCAGAGGAGGAATTCACAATTATACCTTCGTCAGAATCGGTGTAAGCCGCCTCTTCTACATTGCCGCCTTTGACAACCTCGACAATGGGCAGATCATATTTTTTGGCAAACTCCCAGTCCCGTTCGTCATGACCAGGCACAGCCATTATCGCGCCGGTACCGTAACTCATTAATACATAATCAGCTATCCAAACCGGTATTTTATTACCATTGACCGGGTTAACAGCATAGGCTCCGGTGAATACACCCGTCTTATCCTTGTTCAGATCTCCGCGATCCAAATCGGACTTTCTGGCAGCCTGCTCTTTATATTCACTTATTGCTTCTTTTTGCTCACCTGTAACGATCTTATCGACTAACGGATGTTCCGGTGCCAAAACCATGTATGTAGCACCAAATAACGTATCCGGCCGCGTTGTAAAGACTTTGAGTTCATCGCCGTAACCGTCAACTTTGAATATCACTTCAGCGCCAATCGACTTGCCAATCCAGTTACGCTGCATCTCTTTAATAGAATCCGGCCAATCCACTTCATCCAGATCCTGAAGCAAGCGCTCTGCATAAGCCGTAATTTTCAGAACCCACTGTCTCATGGGCTTTCGGATCACCGGGAAACCGCCTACTTCGCTCTTACCGTCAATGACTTCCTCGTTTGCCAGAACCGTTCCGAGTTCCGGGCACCAGTTAACGGGAGCGAAATCTTCATACGCCAGTCCTTTTTCATACAACTTCAGGAATATCCACTGTGTCCATTTATAATAGTCAGGATCAGTCGTATTTATTTCCCGGTCCCAATCATAGCTGAATCCGAGTGACTGAAGCTGCATGCGGAATCGATTGATATTGTCCTCAGTGGTTACCCTTGGATGTGTTCCGGTCTTAACAGCATACTGCTCAGCCGGCAACCCGAATGCATCCCAACCGATCGGGTGAAGTACGTTACATCCCTTCATCCGTTTATATCGGGCTATGATATCTGTAGCCGTATATCCTTCCGGGTGACCGACGTGTAATCCCGAACTGCTGGGATAGGGAAACATATCCAGGACATAGAATTTTGGTTTTGATGTGTCGGTATCATCCGTTTTAAACGTTTTGTGCTCCAACCAAAAATGTTGCCACTTTTTTTCAATATCAGAAGGATTGTATGAACTCATTCTAATTTATATACGGCTTTTGTTTTTATAATTACTATTAAGAATTGGAAGATACGGATTTTTTAACCGTTTATGGCAGTATAAAATTCCTAAATATTATAAAACCATATAAACGATTCTTTACATATCCTTTTGAATACAAGTATATTGAATATGAATACCAATGACACCTGTAGATAAATAACGAATGAAAGATCGTAAACCATGGTCACAGATTAAAGCTCTCATTATAAGTGATCAGGATAAAAATACTTTACAACCATTGTTACAGGCTTTTCAAGACAATGTTGATCTTTCAGAAGATCATTTCACTACCTATCAATTTTCCCGATCCGATTTTTATCCATCTGTTCTTACCCATTCAGATGTTATCTTTATAAATGATGTGGATCCTCAAAATGAGCAACTATTAAAAAAAGCATTGGACATCATTACAAAGAATAACATTCCCTGCTGGATATTTAATAAAGGCTTTACATTATTCGGCAGGATATTGGGATATAAACGTATCGATGTAAGAACTGATTCTGTAATTTATCTGACAGGAACAGGCAAAAAGGATCCTGTCTTCAGTATCATGCCTGATAGTTTTACCATTGCACCAAACAATTATTTTTCTTTCTTATTGAATGACGAAAATATGCAAGTGATAGCCCGTTTCCAATCTAAGGTCCCTGCCGTATTTAAAATAAAAGGCTGTGCTTGTTATGCATCTCCTTTCTCGCCAACAGAGTACAAAGATTTATTGATGCAATTTCTACGTGAATATGTCGGCTACCTGGAATACCTGGCTTAATCAGAGATCAATAAGCAGTAAACAGTATCAGTTGAATCCAGAACGAAGCGAAGCCTCGTTTTGATTAATAAGCGAAAATAATTGAAAATTACATTTTTTATTAAAACGGATTATATATCCGTCACCTTTGCTCACTACTCACTGCAAAAAGCCATTTTAATATATCGATGCCATCAGGTTTCCAGTTGATGAATGGACATTGAGCACGGGATAGAAGCTCGGTTTTCTCCTGGTATCCGGGTATCCTTAACTTTTCGGAACAAACATATAAATTTTGAACCTGATCACCGAATTTATCTGACAGTTCAACCATTTTATCCAAACCACCATGTACCCAGTAAATAATGTCATCGTTGGCAGGAACAGGATCGATACTCTCTTCGATGATCACATGTTCCAAAAACATTTGTACTTTTTGAACGGCTTTGTTATACGCATAACGATATTTTATTCCTGGAGAAGGTTTACGATGAGTTGGATTTTTCGTCCAGTATGACTCAAAATAATCAGTGAACGTGCAGCTTATTTTTTCCAACTTCAGCGGACTAACTACGATTGCCACCGATCGACACCCTTTTCCGTCGTATCTCAATAACGCATTTACCAGGTTCTCAGAATTTTCAGAAGTAAAATCATCAAAATACGTTATGGAGAAGTGAGCTTTCCTGATCAGGTAACGGCAATTGTCATCAGCCATATTTCCTGCCTTAACGACTTCCATAACTTCCGGTATCGATGATTCCGATCCTGAAAAAGTAACGGCATTCGCTTTTACACCCCTGAACGCCTGCAAGTCTGTATCCGGGTGTATATGTGATTCCAATGGAGTGCCATTGAATTGATCCAAAAAATCCGGGAGCAAATATGGATCCTTCCTGGAAATTTTACCGTAATAGTCATACCCCGATAATAATGCTGCGAGTACATCCTGAAAGCCTACCAGGGGCAGATTACCGGCATGCAGGCAAAGTACTTTTTTATCTTCACTTGTATTTTTCGAAACCCCGGCTTTTGCTACCCAGGCAGAAAGAGCCTCTTTTGACACGCTATCTTTTAAACACTGAATAGCATAGAGTACATCCGATTTTGGGAAAAAGCCCTCCTTATAGGTCCTGGTTGCGGCCTCAATCAATGAGGTATTTTCAACATTAAACCAATACCGGGCCTTTTCTGCTATTAATTCAATACGTGATTCAAGTGTCATTTCAGTCCCGATCAATTAGAAAATTACATCCACGCAGATTGGTCTTTTGCCAGCGTCCATTGACTTTAAAAGTGCCGTCAGGTCGTTTCTCGCCGGCATCACCGGTCAATATAAAGGAACACGAATAGATATTGGATAAATCCAAAATACCTATTAAGCCTTCATTTCCATCGGCTAATTCCATGAGTGGATTTACGGGATTCCTGATGCTTATCTTCATCCACGGCGGAGTATCAAACCACTCCGTGCCCCGGGCGTAGGCCTGACTCAATAATTCTGTCATACCGTATTCCGAATGAATATGATCCATAGGTAATGCAAATCCATCTGCCAGGTTTTTGTGTAAGTCAGCACGACTCATTTCCCTGCGGTGTGTCTTCATTCCACCGGTCTCCATCACAATGGCGTCTTCAGGTAATGATACAGATTTGCGCTGCACAAGATCGATCAATCCGAATGCGGCACCAAATAACATCAGACGTTTGCCCGATCTCTTAAGCTTGTCTATTTCAGCAATATTCAGTGTCTCATTTAAATGCAGGAAACGACTCAACCCACTATCATCATATCTGATGAGTTCGTTAATCATCCAAATCAGAGATGAATGTGGATTATCAGCATATCCTGGTGTATATCCCCAGAAAACGAAATCCGACAGATCGTAAAAATGATTAAATCCCTTTAACAAAGAATCACGGTATACCGTTGCGTAACGAACATAATGATGACTTCTGACGGATCCGGATGTTCCGCTGCTTTGAAACATCAACTCTTCTTTGTCCCATTCACCCGTAACAACCCGCCCCTCTTTAAAGGCATCTATCGGTAATAAGGGAATATCCCCGGCATGCCGAATATCTTCCGGTTTGATCCGTAGCGCTTCACAAAAGCGTTGATAAATCAGGTTCTTCTCAAACTGGTAACGGAATACCTGAAACACTTTCTCTCCGAAAGGTAATTCTTCCTCTAAAATTGTATGAACTAAGTTATTCATAGGTTATAAAATCGGGATAATAACGCAATTCTGACAAACTTTAAATTAACCTGTCTCAAAAATATTGTAGTGTAATTCCTTAATTTATAGATCCGTAAGATTATTATTGCTAATTATATATTTTTATAAGAATATATTTATTGTACTAAACTGAAAGAGACGCAATTACAATAGCTTATAGTAGATACCATTCTTAGAATAAATCTACCTAAAACATATACACGAATCATCAAGTGGAGGAGAGTAAGTATGCTGAAATCAACAATAATAGCCTTATTTTGTGTATTCGGGATAACCATTCAAAGTATTGCACAAAATAATGAAAAAAACATGATTGACGACATTAATATTACTTATAAAAAACATGTACTTAAAAATGGATTAACGTTGCTTGTGCATGAAGACCATAAAGCACCTATAGTTGCTGTTAACATTTGGTATCATGTAGGATCAAAAAATGAAAAACTAGGCAAAACCGGATTTGCTCACTTATTTGAACATTTAATGTTCAATGGTAGTGAAAATTATAATGATGATTATTTTGGTCCCTTTGAAAAAGTCGGCGCCACCGATATGAACGGCACAACCAATCGTGACCGAACAAACTATTTCGAAAATGTCCCCACTTCTGCTCTCGATCTGGCTTTGTGGATGGAATCGGACAGGATGGGACATCTTAAGGGAGCTATCGATCAGGGGAAGCTGGATGAACAGCGAGGGGTCGTTCAGAATGAAAAACGCCAGGGAGAAAATCAACCCTATGGGAATGTGTTTAACCTCATAGCTGCCAATACGTATCCGAAAATGCACCCTTATTCATGGACAACCATCGGATCGATGGATGACCTGAATGCAGCGTCTTTAGATGATGTACATGATTGGTTCGAAAATTATTACGGCCCTGCCAATGCCGTTCTTGTAATTGCAGGTGATGTGAATTTTAATAATGTCAAAGAGAAAGTTGAAAAATATTTTGGTGATATCCCTTCGGGTCCACCCGTCTCCCGTCAAAAAACATGGATCAGTAAGATGAGTGGCAGTCATTATATGATAACACAGGATCGTGTTCCCCAGGCGCGTATTTATAAAGTTTGGAATGTTCCCGAACTGGGATCCGAAGATTACGACTACCTTGAACTGGCTTCAAATATCTTATCTTCCGGTAAATCATCGCGCCTTTACAAACGCCTTGTCTATGACGATCAGATTGCCACTAATGTCGCCTCATATGTTTATGGTGGAGAAATTGGCAGTCAATTTATCATTCAGGCAACTGTTAAACCCGGAATCGAACTATCACGGGTTGAAAATGCCATAAATGAAGAGTTGCAACAATTACTGGCTGAGGGTCCAAATGACGAGGAATTGACCAGGGTTAAAAATCAAAACTTATCTCAATTTATCCGTGGCATAGAACGGATAGGTGGATTTGGAGGCAAATCAGATATCCTTGCGATGAACCAGGTATTTACCGGAAATCCTGAGCATTATAAAGTGACACTAAACCGAATCGCTGTTGCGACTACGGAAGCGATTCACAAATCGGCAAAACGTTGGCTAAGCGATGGTGACTTCAATCTTGAAGTAAGGCCATTCCCGAAATATTCTGCTAATAAAGAGGGAGCGGACCGATCCAATTTGCCCGAAGCCGGTGTAATGCCTAAGGTTTCGTTTCCCACCATCCAAAAGAAAACGCTCTCCAACGGATTGAAAATTATCCTGGCAGAGCGCCATTCCATACCGGTAATTCAAATGAATATGATGTTCGATGCCGGTTATGCTGCCGATCAGCACATGCTGCCGGGGACCGCTAATCTTGCAATGGCGATGCTTGATGAAGGCACGAAAAACAGGAACTCATTGGAAATAAGCGATGAACTGCAGAAACTCGGAACCCGTTTATCAACCGGTTCAAACCTGGACATGTCGACCGTTTCACTGAATACGTTGAAACAGAACCTTGATCAATCGTTGGATATCTTTGCAGATGTCATTCTGAATCCATCTTTCCCGGATAAAGATTTCAAGCGACTGCAACAACTGACACTGGCAAGAATTCAACGGGAGAAGACTACTCCTGTCCAGATGGCCCTCCGTGTTTATCCACGTTTATTATATGGTGAAGGTCATGCTTATTCCAACCCATTAACGGGTTCCGGAACGGAAGAAACCGTTAAGAAAATATCGACCGGCGACTTGAAAAAATTCCATAATGCCTGGTTTAAACCTAATAATGCCACACTTGTGGTTGTCGGTGATACAAAATTGAATGAAATAGCACCCAAAATTGAAAAGCTTTTCAATAACTGGGAAAAAGGTGAAGTTCCGACGAAGAAAATTGATAATGTTACACAAAAATCGACTTCTGAAATTTATATCCTTGATAAACCCGGTGCCCAGCAATCCATCATCTTTGCTGGCGAAATTGCACCACCGGTAGCCAACCCCCACGAAATTGCCATCAAAACGATGAACACTATCCTGGGGGGATCATTCTCATCACGCATTAATATGAACTTAAGAGAAGATAAACATTGGTCATATGGTGCCTTCAGTGTACTTTACGGTGCCCGCGGCCAACGTCCGTTTTTTGTTTATGCTCCGGTTCAAACGGATAAAACAAAGGAATCGATGATGGAGATCAATAAAGAGTTTAATGGAATCATAAATAATATTCCGGTGACCCCGGAAGAACTCAGTAAAGCTCAGAAGGATCAGACGTTAAGCCTTCCGGGCAAATGGGAAACAATGGACGCCGTTTCATCATCCATCAATAATATCGTTCGATACGGACTTCCCGGGGACTATTACGATACGTTTGCCACCAATGTGAACAACCTGAAACTGAATGATATAACAGATGCGGCCCGTCAATTAATACATCCTGATCAGCTCGTCTGGGTTGTTGTAGGTGACAAAGATAAAATTGAGAATAACATCCGTGAACTTGGATACGGCAACATTCATTATATCGATGCGGATGGAAATGTACTTGATTGATATTATTCTTATTTAAATATATTACTGGTGGCTGCCTGTTAATACCGGCAGCCACTTTTTATTTGCAATTCTCATTCAATCTTCATTATCATCGTAAAATATTTATCCATTTACTCTTCCTTAAATCTTCTTTTAATGTAATTACCATCAATATCAGGTGCCTATCCATCGGTAATTATTAATCCTAAATCAAAAAGAGGATTCCATGAATCATTTAAAAAAAATATACAAGTATTTGATACTCCTGATGGTGTTGTCAATAATTCCTCTGTCAAAATCATTTGCACAGATCAGAGGTGTTCATCCCGGATTACGGGTCGGTACGTATTCAGATGTTGGTGATATATTCCTGGGAGGCGGCTTTACTACTCCCTTGGGTAGCAGATGGTTTCTGAATCCCAATTTTGAATATGTATTCTCAGATTATCAAACTTATGCAACTTTTAACGGCGATTTTGATTATTCCATACCAGACCAGGTTAGAAATGTAAGTTTCTGGGCCGGAGGAGGCCTTGGAATCATTTACAGTAATCCTGAAGGTCCATCAGGTGGAGATACTGACCTTGGCTTAAACCTGTTGGGTGGTATTGGAATTCAAACCGGAAGTGTGATGCCATATATACAGCCCAAAATAATATTGAAGCAAAATAGTGAATTTGTAATGGGCTTTGGTGTCAGATTCTGATCTGTCATAACAATCGACACCAAATAAAATTACAATAGGATCGACAAGACACTCGTTTGCGTTTTAGTTGTGTCATTAGTTACTGAAGATCCTATAACATACCATAGAATAATAGTCAAGATGGTAAGGAGTATTTTCAGATGTTCAATTACAAATTTTCAAAATATTTTATTCTTAAACAGGCAGCTCTTTTCATATTGCTGCCTGTGTTGGTTTCTTGCAACAGTAATCTGACCAATTCCACTAACGCTAATGTTTCGACTGTAAATGGAAGAATTGGTGAGCCTTTGCCGTCACAATCCGGATCTCAAAGTTCATCATCAACCAATTTGGGTGGAGCGACAGTTCGTTTGAACCTATTAAGAAATGATGGGTCACTTGAAGATATTTCAAACCAAAGTGTTCAGACAAAATCTAATGGGTCATTTCAGATAACCACAAACCGGTCGGGAATTCGAAACACCATTATTACTGTTAAGCAAAATGGTACAACATTTAAATCAGTGATTAGTGACGCTATTCATCATGGAATTATTATCACCAGCCCTCCGGTCACCCGCGAAACAACGGCTAAAACGAATACCTACCTGGATGCAGAAGCTCAATTGAACGGCTCTGTGGATACGGTTCATTATTCTGATGTTCAATCACTCATGAATATACGTACCTCACGTAAGATCTATGGAGATTCCACTTCTGCTGAAATTCTTGCTCATGGCATTATCCAATGGACCTCAGCTCATAAACTTGCTTTTAAAAGTTCAATAATCGGTGCTTCCGATAAGCAACTCAAAAACATTGCTCAGAGTAAAGCGGTTGTTACGGCACAACTTCAACGGGCATTATATAACGCAGGAACAGATACGAATGCAATAATTGGTGCTTATAATGCTTATTATCAGGGGGTTTTCAGTGCTTATGTCAATAATGGCATTTCATTGACACAAATGATTGAAGGTAATGAAACGGCAAATACCGCCCTCATCAATAATACCAGTAACATTAAACAGGGTATTCAGTTCACATTAGAACAAAATGGCACCGGTGTGCTTTCATCGGCCATAGGCCTGGTTGATAAAACGGCGTTAAATAACCTTGGGGTGAAAACAGCAACGGTGGATTCGGCATTGAGTGCCGTTAATCATTTTCAAACACAATTGACAAAAGCTACTTCAGAAGACAGCCTTAAGGCGTCTATCACTTCCTATCACGATAGTGTTATTAAAATTATGGAAGAAGTGCTAACTCAAAATGCAACAGGTATCGCTGACGTTGATGATAGCATTAATTCACAAAATGGCCTAAAAGCACAGCTTAAAACATCACTTCGCAATCAAACATCACCACAGATGATTGTTCAGACATATGCAGCTTATTTTGATGCCATTGACAAACTGATGAAAAATAAATCCGGTATCTCAAACAGTAGTACATTACAGGCAGCTACAAAACTGATGATCGTCAACAATATTTATTAAATAAATAACTATATATGGGTACACGGGCCACTGTATGAAATATAGTGGCCTTTTTTTATCTATTTTTAATATTTTAGCATGTCTGTAGCAGTTTATATGATGATATAAGAACCGAAAAATGATACGCATACATTATATTCAACACGTCTTTCACGAAGACGCTGGCAGCATTAAGACCTGGATCAACCAACATGGATATGATCTTCAGGCCACTAGAATGTTTAACAGCGAATCATTGCCGGATACTACTGACTTTGATTGGCTGATAATTCTTGGTGGACCCATGGGTGCCTATGATGAATCACGGTACCCATGGTTAGCGGAGGAGAAAAGGTTTATTGAAAAATGTATACGAAGTAATAAAAAGGTATTGGGAATCTGTCTTGGTTCGCAATTGATAGCTGACGTTTTAGGCGGCAGAGTTTTTAAAAATCGTTTCAAAGAAATCGGGTGGCATCGGGTCTCACTAACACAAGCAGGTAAGAAATCTGGTTTATTAACAGATTTCTCTGAATCGGAAAGAGTATTTCAATGGCATGGTGATACATTCGACCTGCCAGATAAAGCTGTACATCTTATCAAAAGTGATGTGTGTCAAAATCAGGCTTTCAGTTATGGTGAGAATATATTGGCTCTGCAATTTCATCTTGAATTTACCCCAACTATAGTTGAACAATTAATAAACACTTCCGGTGATGAAATTACAGATGAACCCCATATACAGCATCCCGATGATATGCTAAACAATTTGGATAATTTTGCACGAAGCCACATGCTCATGAAGAACCTGTTAAAAAAATTCAATAAGGCTGAGGTATAATTAGTTCCTTTTTCAACTTTTTCTGTCAAATTCTATCCGGGTTTATAAATGTTTTACCATTTTTATCTTTTTTTCCCCGTTCTCATTATTATTTATAGTTAAATGATTCACAGATAACATATTATAAATGTTGAGGCCCTATGCTTAAATTACGGAAACCCCGTCACGTTATTATTGCTATTAGTTCTTGCCTTTTAATCAGTATTATAGCCTGTTCGCGAAAAAATAACGAACCTGTTAATACACAGAATATTACTGCCGCCCAGAAATTATTCGGATTGAATTTTACCCGGTCCGAAAGAGATTCTATGGTTGGCAACCTTAAAGACAATTTAAAAGCTTTTAAAAAGCTTCAATCATTACATTTGAATGACAGTGTACCGCCTGCTCTTGTTTATAATCCCATACCTGCCGGCAAGCAATTTAATCACAAACAATACACACTGCATTGGGCTGAGCCGGAACATGTTACGGTACCTAAGGATACAAGTAAACTGGCTTTTTATTCTATCAGTCAGTTGGCTTACCTATTAAGAAACAGGAAGATAACATCCACCGGGTTAACCAAACTATATCTAAACAGATTAGAGAAATATGGCGATACCTTGCATTGTGTGATTACCATCACCAAAGATCTCGCTCTTAAGGAAGCTAAAAAGGCAGATCAGGAAATAGCTGCCGGTCATTATAAAGGACCGTTAATGGGTATTCCTTTTGGTGTGAAAGACCTGATGGCTGTTAAGGGATACAAAACGACGTGGGGTGCCGGACCATATAAAAATCAGAGAATAAATACCACTGCTACTGTAGTTAAACGACTTCAGGACAAAGGGGCTGTACTTATAGCGAAATTGACCTCCGGTGCTCTTGCAATGGGAGATGTTTGGTATGGAGGTAAAACACGTAATCCCTGGGATTTGAAACAGGGTTCATCCGGATCATCTGCCGGACCTGCATCTGCTACTTCAGCCGGGTTGGTTGCTTTTTCATTAGGAACGGAAACCTGGGGGTCTATTCTTGCTCCATCAACACGATGCGGGGATACCGGGCTCAGGCCAACATTTGGCCGGGTAAGTAAATACGGTGTTATGGCATTAAGCTGGAGTATGGATAAGGTTGGACCTATTTGCCGTGATGTACAGGATTGTGCCATTGTCTTTAATGCCATTCACGGACCTGACGGAAAAGACCGAAGTGTTGTTGATTTACCGTTTAATTTTAATGTTCATGAAAAATTAAGCAACATTCGGATAGGATATTTAAGCGATCTCTTCAATAAGAAAGACGATCCCAACTATATTCATGATGAACAAACACTGGCAACATTAAAAAGCCTGGGTGCCAACCTGATCCCGATTACGTTACCCGACTTCCCTGTTCGCCCCCTTTCAATTATACTTGATGCTGAAAGTGCAGCGGCTTTTCAAAATTTATCACTCTCCAACCGCGATTCATTACTGGTGCGCCAGGGCAAAAACGCATGGCCCAATTTATTTAGGGAAGCTAATTTCATTCCTGCAGTTGAGTATATACAGGCCAACCGGGCGCGAACCTTATTGATCAATAAAATGGATTCTGTCATGAAAAAAATTGATGTCTATGTGTCACCGACATTTGGGGGTAATAATCTTTTATTGACCAACCTTACCGGTCATCCTGCGGTTGTTGTACCCAATGGATTTACAAAGAAAAAACATCCAACGAGTATTTCATTTATTGGAGGTTTGTATAAGGAAGGGAAAGCACTTGAAGTAGCTAAAGCTTTTCAGGATGCAACTAATTATTATAAAAAGCATCCGAAAATGTTTATGAATTGAGAAAACCCCCGGGAAATTCGTTTGAAACGGATTTCCCTCCACTCTTATAAGTCTTTGTAAAACAGTTTTTTTGCCCAATATCTGCGTTATCGGAATTTTAAAATCCTCACATATGACCACTTCTCTTATCCATAAGTACAATTAAAAATATATAAACGCTATATAGATAAGCACACAAATATTTAATACTTATTTAAAGCTATAAATAAATTAATTATGTATTAAAAAAAACAGGATATATAAAAAAGTTGGCATATATATCTGCATTTATTACTTTGTGAGGTATAAAAAAACCGGTACTACCAGAAATCGAAGTGAGGTTCTACTGAATTAAGGTAGGCATGCTATCTAGCTCATAGCATATAAAAGGTTGTGTCGAAAATACTGGTATGTACCGGATTTTTTTATTTAAGATCTTATTACTCGTCTCTCATTTGTTCTATAAAAACTCTTTATAGTCTTATACTTAATTAAAATAATAATGTTTCAAACTTTCTTAGGTTATTATCTTCAAATATAGAACGCACTATTACTCGTCTTATTACATACTGTTATGACTGATGGGAAATTTCCCTCTCTTGATTAATCTCTTAGAAAATATTACCGTAATTTCGGTTCTCTTATTTTATAAAGACGATCGGCAGTTAAAAGAAAAATGCGATCTTGATGAATACTTAAACCTTTAGGTTTTATTTTTTCTAATATAGTAAATTTTTTAATCAAAGAACCACGTTTTTCAAAAACTTTTATTTTTCCAGGTAAACAAGCCCATAATAAGTGACCATCTATTGCAATCGCGCCTACTTTTTTGACTCCCCCTATAAAACCTAAATATTGACCCGTATTGCTAATAATATCAATAACCCCTTCCTCAGGCTCTGAAATATAAATACGATCTTCATCGGCAATCATATTCGAGGGAGAAGTATCAATATCATTACCCAGTGAAGTAAAAACCTGGTCATATTGTCCCCTGCTATTGTATTTTACGATATAGCGGCTGTTATCATCAAAGAAAAACATCTCTCCCCTATTATTGACACACAACTTTGCCGGCGCGTACAAATCACCGGATCCAAATTGGCCGCTGTTTCTTATTGTCGATAAATACTGATTCCTCCTGTCAAATATTTGTATACGGTGATTATGATAATCAGCCACATAAATTTTCAAACCGTTGGTTGCATCGACATCGGTGGGTGTATCAAACTGAAAATCGCCATTTCCAAGGTTACCGAGTGAATCTATCCTCTGACCCTCTGTATTTGTTATCAGAAGTCTGTTTTTACCTTTTTCTGTTATATACACCCTGCCCATTGGTGTTATATATAGAGATGATGCTTGATCCAGACCTTTAATGATAGTCCGCAGGTGTAATGTATCGCTCGATTGAGCGAACGAGCTCTGAACCAGGAAGATCATCCAAACAGATAGTAAAAATAAACGCTTCACATCATTTTATTATGGTTTAAGATGCTTCAATCCCTTGGATCCGATATCATGACGGTAATACATTTTATCAAATGAAATCTTATCAATTTCATCATACGTTTTTTCTATAGCGACGGCGAGCGTATCACCGGAACCTACGATACCCAAAACCCGGCCACCGGCAGTGACAAGATCTTCACCATTCATACCGGTCCCACTATGAAAAATAAGTGTATCATCCGATACCAATTCAACACCTTTAATTACTTTTCCTTTATCATACGATCCAGGGTAACCCCCGGAAACCAATACCACACAGCATTGGTAATCAACTGATTGTTCAATTTCTATCTGTTCTAATTCTCCTGAAACGGTAAGAAGCATCAGTTGAACGAGATCCGTCTTTAACCGGGGCATCAAAACCTGGCACTCAGGATCTCCGAACCGGCAGTTATACTCAACCACTTTCGGACCTTCATCGGTCATCATCAAACCGCAATATAGCACACCTTTGTAAGGCATGCCTTCTTTTGCCATGCCCTCGATAGTTGGTCGGACTATAGTGTCGTATACAACCTTTAGCCCATCTTCATCGAGTACGGGAGCGGGACTGTAAGCTCCCATACCACCGGTGTTTAATCCCGTATCTCCTTCCCCTATCCTTTTATGATCCTGTGCATGCGAAAGAATACGTACATGTGCACCATCAGATACGGCGAAGACCGATACCTCCTCACCTTCCATAAATTCTTCAACAACGATCGTGTTAGATGCAGAACGTAAGGTGGAGTCCTCTTTCATTGTTTTAAGGCGGCTGACCACTTCTTCTTCATTCTGACAGATAAAAACACCTTTACCGCCTGCCAGGCCATCAGCCTTGAGAACTATGGGATATTTATTTTGTTCTTTTATATACTGTTCAATTTTATCCCATTCATCATTACCGAATGTTTCAAATAATGCAGTTGGAATGTCATACTTCTGCATAACATTCTTAGCGAAACTCTTACTTCCCTCTAATTGGGCCGCCACTTTCGAAGGGCCAAAAACGACATGATTCTTCGCTTCCAGGAAATCGACAATTCCATCGACCAGGGGTTGTTCGGGACCAACGACAGTGAGATCTATATTATATTTATTGATGAATGATTCGATCGCCGCAAAATCATCCATCGCAAGGTCTACGTTCATCCCGCACAGCGCTGTTCCCGGGTTACCAGGGGCGATATAAAGATTCCTGACTAATGGCGATTTATGAATTTTCCAGGCCAGGGCATGTTCTCTTCCCCCCTTTCCAATCAGCAAGATGTTCTTTTTATCAGCCATTTTTAAAGTGATTCCGCAGTTTCAATGATAGAGGCAAAACTTTTAGCTTTCAGGCTGGCTCCACCGATTAATCCACCATCGACGTCATTTTGTTGCAGTAACTCTTCAGCATTATGTGGTTTCATACTTCCGCCATATAAAATTTGCAAACCGTTGGCTATTCCTTCATCAAATACGTCACTAACAACTGAACGTATGAATTGATGCATTTCCTGAGCCTGTTGAGGTGTTGCTGTTTCACCCGTTCCAATAGCCCATATAGGTTCATAAGCGATCACTACTTTTTGGGCGATGTCCTTATCAATACCGGCTAATGCTTTTGTCACCTGGTTACGGACTACGTCTTTATGTTGATCCGCTTTTCGTTGTTCCAGCGTTTCGCCAACACAAATAATAGGCTTTAATCCATCATTAAGGCATTTCAATGCTTTTTTATTGACGATCTCGTCCGTTTCACTAAAATAACTGCGACGTTCCGAATGTCCCACGATGGAATAACGACATCCCGTATCTTTTAACATTTCGGTGCTGACTTCCCCGGTATAGGCTCCGTTATTTTCATAATGAACATTCTGGGATCCCAATTCAATACCAATGAACTGATCCAGCTCTTCCTTAACAGCTACAAGTGAAATGATCGGTGGACAAACCAATACCTCTACTTTGGGTTTATGGTTTGATAATTCAAGCTTAAGACTATTAATTAGATGTCTTGCTTCGGATGGGCCGGCATTCATTTTCCAGTTACCGGCAATTAAAAATCTTCTCATGAGTTAGTATTTTTTTTAAATGCTAATTTTAAATCTGAAATCAACCTGTCAACTTCCATACCTACATATTTTCTGATTATCTTTCCATTACTGTCCACCAGAAAACGAGTCGGTATCAATTGGACATTGAATCGTTTCAGCATATCTGAATTTTTATAGGAACCGGCTTTAGCTACAGGCCAGTTTTTACCTCTTTCATCAAAAAAGGCATTTACAGTCACCTGACTTTTATCGATCGGTACTGTTACATATTGTAAACCAAAATTCTTATAAACCAAATAAATTGCCTTCATTTGTGGAAATTGGTTTTGATATAACTTATTGGCCAAACCGGTTATTTCCAACAAATAAGGTTTTCCTTTTAATGTTTCGTTTGATACAGTATCACCCGAAAGAGTTACAACTTTAAAAGACGGCATCTCCATACCGGGAGCAAGATGATCGAGATCATACTGAAAATTCTCAGCCCATTCTTTTGCGTCGGAAAACTTTTTATCATACTGCTTCCTAAAATTCAATAAATCCGAACGAGCACGATTGATTTCAGTGCTATCATATAACAGCTTAATCTGATTCATACTCAGCGTCATCCTGTATTTTGGATTTTGGGACGATTTCCGCAATGAATCAATATATTGTATAGCACCATTCAATCCGTACGTCCTTGCGGCAGCATCCGTTGCCGTCTTGGCCAATATATCCCGCAAGCTGTCACTGACTTTCAGGCTGTCATATTTATGTAACAACTCCTGATCGAAGGCACCTGATAACAGCTGTATGGCATTTACCGTTGAACGATCAGCAGCTATGGTATTCGGATAATCTTTGCGAACAGACCAAAACAAATTGCTCCAGGTCTGTATCAAATGCGGTATAGTATCCTGAGGTAAAGCGCCACTGTTAACGTATTTTACCAGGCGATTATAGTTTTGCTCCACTCTTTGATACACACTATACGCCGTATTTTCACGAGATTTGATCGTAACAGTCTCATTAAATTGTGGAATCTGACCGTCAATATAGACCGTATCATTATCGGCCAGAATCACTGATGAGCTGGATATCAAATTACCGTTACGACTTATTAGCATTGGATACATAGCCCGTTTTTTGAACACCGCTTTACCCGTAAAATTGCCGGTCGTATCCGTAACAGCATGAAAAAGGGTATCCGCAGTGTCTGATGTATCTCTATGGATAATAGTTACATTTATGCCGCTATAATCTCTCGTAGAATCAACTTTGGGATTAACGGTGATCTGACCTTTAACAATGGCCGTTGGCTTCTCAGGCTTGCGCGAACAAGCGTAAAAAGCCAATAACCCTATCAAAAAAGGTATATATTTTGTTTTCATATCCGGGATTTGCCGTCTAAATATTAATAGCTCAATTCTGATATTCTTTAATTTTTTCCAGGAATGTATCTCTCACCATTTGTGGATTAGCTTTCCCTTTAGATTTTCTCATAACCTGACCGATAAAAAATCCCATCAAGCCTTCTTTACCGCCAACGTATTGCTCTACTTTATCAGGGAATTGAGCCAGTATTTCTTCAACAAGAGTATCAATGAAACCGGAATCGGAAACCTGCAAAAGATTCAGTTCTTTAGCATATTCTTCGGCCGATTTATCACCTTCTGTCATTGCGTTAAAAATAGTCGTCATCGCGGAAGAACTGATCTTATCATCATCACGCAATTTAACCAGGCCTGCCAGGCGCTCAGGAGATACCGAAAATTGTTGAATAGTAATACTTTGCTCATTAAGGATACGCCTGACTTCCGTGATAACCAGGTTAGAGACAGCTTTTGGCTTATTGACAAATTCGAGAATCTCCTCAAAAAAGTCTGCCATATAACGTGTCTCCGTTAATTCATCGGCATCAAATTCCGGAAGGTTAAAATCATTCATGAAGCGTTCACGACGCACATCAGGCATTTCAGGTAATTCATCACGAATGTCGTCCAGCATTTTTTCGGTAACCACAACAGGCGGAATATCCGGTTCGGGGAAGTAGCGATAGTCGTGAGCTTCCTCCTTGGAACGCATTTTACGCGTTTCCATCTTATTGGAATCCCACAATAATGTCTGCTGATTGATAACTCCACCGGAACGGATGACATCACTCTGACGCTCAATCTCATATGTTATAGCCCGTTCCACATTCCGGAACGAATTCATATTTTTAAGCTCGGTACGCGTACCAAATTCTTTTTGTCCCTTTGGCCGTATCGAGACGTTGGCATCACAGCGCAAACTTCCCTCTTCCATGTTTCCATCACAGATTTCGAGATATTGTACGATCTGTTTAATCTTGGTCAGGTACGCATAAGCCTCCTGCGGGGAGCGTAAGTCCGGTTCCGATACAATCTCGATAAGGGGAACACCGGCACGGTTTAAGTCGACGAGTGTATTATAAGGATCCTGATCATGAATCGATTTACCCGCATCTTCTTCCATATGAATTCGTGTGATACCAATTCTTTTTTCCGTACCGTCCGGGAGCGTTATGTCGATATATCCCTCATGACAAATGGGAGTTTCATACTGAGATATCTGGTACCCTTTGGGTAAATCCGGATAGAAATAATTCTTACGGGCAAAAATGGATTTCCGGGCTACACCGCAATTGGTAGCCAGGCCCATTTTAATGATATACCGAACCAGGTTCTCATTAAGCACAGGAAGCGTCCCGGGATGCCCTAAACATAACGGACTTACCTGCGTGTTCGGTTCGCCACCATATTCCGTAGATATCGGAGTGAAAGCTTTACTTTTAGTTAATAATTGTGCGTGAACTTCAAGACCTATTACCGGTTCAAACTCGGTATCCGCTGTTACACTCATAAAGTTTTCTGATTATGCATTTAATGATTATTCCAAGAACATGTTAAAATATTAAACAAAATGCATTAATTCGTAGAAAACTTTATAATTCCATCTTTTTTAAAATAGCTCAGTGTCTGATTTTTAATTTCCGAAACGCCAAAACGTGCAAGATTCCGCCAATAATCGGGATTATAGGTTGTTTTCTTCAATTCATCTATGAAATCAGAATCATTGGAGGCATTTTTTCTGTTTAACTCAAAATTTTTGAACCGGTATTTAAATGAGACGCTATGACAATGAGTAATCAGGGTTGATTTGATATGATAATCCGATTTATCCAGATTCTGTGCAACCATCTGACTTCTCGTATAGTGTAATCTGGCTTCAAAATTTGTAATGATACTGATATCTGATGTATAGGTCAGCCACGCATATTTCTTCTCTTTTCCTTTAATCGGTATAGGTGAAGCTCTGAAACGATACCAGACACTCGTGTCGTCAAATTTAAAATCACCTTTATGTATTATTGATTTATCATATTTCAGGACATACGGATCACGGAATTTGGGTATGTAGATATCCGCCCCTACCACATTAAAATGGTTAGTCTCGATGTAAACTGACCCACGAAACAGATCCATGCGGTTTTTTTTAGGTTTAAAGGCAACCTGATAAACCTCGAGTGTATCGAGATAACTTCTTCTCACAATACGGTAGTCGTAAACATACCGCCAATTATCCGCCAGCGGACCTGATATCCCCAACAGTTCATCAAAGAGGTTGAACTTTCTAAGGATGTCAATCAAATTCATGTAAAATATCCTCGGCAGATATTGATTTTTAACACTGTTTACCATCCTTCCCTCATTGAGTTTCCAAAGAACTTCTTTCTCTTTTTCATTTACCGTATAAACAGCTTCAGCCAAATGAACGGGGTTTTCGTTATGACTCGTTATCCACCGGTAAAATTGTTCGGATTCTGTATGATACTCCGAGTTAACCTTATAATAATGTTTACGGGCAAGTTTAATTAATTTATCGGGCGACCTGTATTCTTCGACAACAAGGCTTTTTAATTCATAGATGACCGGATTCAATGTAACATCCTCTAAATTTGATCCTTTTCCCTCTACTACATATATCAATTTCGTATCGATCCTATATCCTATATAAGAAAAAACGAGAGTGTGATTTCCAGGTGATAGTACAAGCATAAAATGCCCGTGCATATCCGTAGCCGTTCCATTGTATGAATCGGAATCATAAACATGAGCCCCTACAAGTGGTTCACCGGTATTAGCATCTATGACATTCCCCTTCACAAATACCTGAGCCTTTAAACTGAAAGGGATGGCGATCAGGAACATAATGAATATTATCCGCCACAATCTGCGCATACAAACCTCCTTAACGAATAGTTATGGCCGTAATTTCACTTATTTAAAGTGTTCTATAAAAAACTATTTAAATACAACTTAAATAGCTATACACCATATAACTGTTGAGTAATACAATGGATGGATCCCTGTCCCCATACAAGGTCCTGGCACGGTATTCCAATCACTTTTCTACCCGGAAAATAATGTTGAAGTTGTTCGCGAACCTGATCATCATAACGTTCGTCGTAATAGGGTAATAGCACAACCTCATTGGCAATATAAAAATTCGCATAACTGGCAGGCACATATTCAGATCCGTCTACGGTGACCCCTTCTATTCTGGTCTCCGGCATGGGAAGTGTTTCAACCGTAAATGAACGCCCATAAACATCTGTGGCAGAATGAAGTATCTCAAGGTTTTCCTGCAGTATCCGGTAGTTTACATCATTCGGATTATCCGTTGCCATCGTCACGATTGTGCGCTCATTAACAAACCTGCATAAATCATCGATGTGGCCATCCGTATCGTCGCCGGCGAGTCCCTCTTTCAGCCAGATTATTTTTTTCTGTCCTAGAAAATTCTTAAGTCTGTCCTCAATTTCTGATTTACCAAGAGAAGGATTACGATTGGGATTCAATAATACCGATTCGGTAGTCATTAAGATCCCATTACCATTTATCTCAATGGAGCCCCCTTCAAGCACCATCCCGGTATCATAACGGGGTAAGTTATTTTTCTCAGTAAAATAAGCTGGTATTTCATTATCATCCGAAAACGGCGGATATTTACCACCCCACGCATTGTACTCCCAGTTGGTGATAGCATATTCCCAGTCCTGATCACTCTTTTGTCTTCCGATAAAAATCGGTCCACAGTCCCGAGCCCAAACATCATTAATTTTTTTAATATGAAACCTAATATTGTCTCTCGAAAGGCCGGCTTTCTCCAATTGTTTCAATACATGCTCTCTGGATGATTCATTTGACACGAACAGATGAATACGTTCATAGGGCTGTAATGCTTCAATGATACGAAGATACACCTTCTCCACCCTTGCCAGCCGCTCTCCGGGCCATGTCTCCCGGTTCTCCGGCCAATGCAATTCCGTGCCCGAATGAGGGTGCCATTCAGGTGGCATGTGATATCCTTGGTTTATGGGCAGATCTCCGTTCATTTTGAAATAAACCTTATTTTATACATGTGAACAACAAAGATAAGAGGTTTTCACGAAAATTTATGGGTTTATGATTGGTTATTTTTATACCGCGGCCATATAAAGATAATAAATCATACCGATGAAAAGGCTTAAAGCCGGCAGGGACAGGCCATGGCATATCCCTACGAGCTTTGTGCCTTAATTATGATAAGATCCGCAAAGTTTCTAAAACTTTGCGGATCTGCCAACTATAAATCGTATAAAATCAATATAATAGCCTTGGGAACGATCTTACCCACCTTAATTCCCGAAAGAATCCGGGACAAGCTATCCCTAACAATAGGGAGGACATTCATTTTCAAGTTATAATTGTGTTTCTAAATTATTTAGGTTTTCAGATTCAAAAATATACTTTTGGAAAACCTCAATTCGTGTCCTAACACCATGCGCCCTGCTCTTTGCACCATGCGCTGAATCCTTTCAACCTGCATTACGTTACCCCGCATAACTTATATCATTTTACAAATACTTAACCAGGCAGGTTGTAATTTCATCACATGTCAATGAATCTATCACGTGAAGAAAACAAGTTTGATAAAGGTGCGTTTGCCGGTTTGTTTGTGGCCACAGCTGTTTCCATGCTTGGATTCAGTATTATCGAACCCATTATGCCGCTCTATGCTAAAAGCATGGGTGCATCCGGTATTATCCTGGGCCTGATCTTCTCCGGTTTTGCTATATCAAGAGGTATTTTTGCTCCCATCATGGGTCAGTATTCCGATAATCACGGCAGGAAAAACATGCTTTTGGCCGGGCTCCTGCTCTATGTCATTTTATCCATTGGTTATGTGTATGCCACTACCCCATTCGTCCTCGGACTCGTTCGCACGGTCCAGGGTTTTGCTTCCGTGATGGTCACCCCCATAGCGCAATCCTATATCGGCGATATCACCCCGAAAGGCAAAGAGGGGCAGTACATGAATCTCTTCTTTATTTCCATGTTTGCCGGTACAGCCCTGGGACCGACCCTGGGCGGTTATTTATCAGATGCCTATAACCTTGAGGCCCCGTTTTATGCTATGGCGGCTCTGGGTTTCCTGTCGCTGTTACTCGTATTCTGGCTGGTTCCGAAAGTAACCGAGACGCATCATGAAATCACCTCACGACCACAGATATCGTTTTTTAAATCATTAAAAAAAGTTTTCTCGGATTCCAGTATGATGGGCCTGATGTCGTATATGGGATCAAGAGGATTTTACAGGTGGGGTTTTAATACTTTTTTTCCTATCCTCGCCACATCTTATATTGAGATGAGCAAGACCGGTGTCGGACTCATGCTCTCGAGTTATATGCTTGCCGGGGCCGTTTTGCAATACCCTTCCGGTATCCTGGCGGATAAACGTATCCAATACCGGAATGAGATAATCCTTGTATTTGGACTGCTCAGTACTCTTCCTATGTTCATAATTCCGGTTTTATCCAATGAATATCTCATAGGAGTATTGGTCATGTTGATGGGCGCATTCAGTGCCGTTTCCCGGGCGTCGGCCGTGGCCATACGGACCGACAGGGGGCGCATTCACGGGCAAGGTGCAGTAACCGGCGCCTTTACAACATCGATGAGTGCCGGGCAGGTTGTAGGTCCTATCGCATTCGGTGCCGTGGTTGATGTGCTCAATATACCTTCTTCTTTTTACCTTGGGGGTATTATCGGCTTATTGGGATCGGTCGTTGGATATTTCTTTTTGAAAAAAGATAGCCACAGGGGACACAAAGAAGGCACGGAAATCACGGAGAGTAATTATAAAATGTAAGTGAAATGGAACGCGGACGACGCAGATTATGCGGATTATCGCGGATTTAATTTAAAGACGACAGACCACGGACGACCGGGACCCGTCCTGACACCTGATTTCCAATTCAGGCAACAAAAGAAAACCAACTAAAATTCTTTGACTGTCATTACGATCCCGAAGGCTTTTGGGAGTGGTAATCCCCTTCTATTGTTTTTGTTATAATTGTGATCAAAGAAAGGAGCATGAAACTTTTATTTAACCCAAGCCATTAATCACGAACCCCCACTTACATCTCCCCCAGGGGAGAAATTTGGGGTAGAGTCCTTCGGATTCGGTTGTATTGATCATTGGTAATTGCTCATTGAAATCAGTAAATCTCATGCACCTTCCAGAGGATTTGCTGCATTTCTTTTCTTATGGTTGTTGTGGAATCGACATAATGATTGATCATCAGGCTGAATATCAATGTTTTGCCGCTTTTGGTAATCAGGTAGCCGCTTAGGTTATGATTATTACTGAGCGTGCCCGTTTTACCGTGTACATAGGGCGTACCCGCTTTATACCAGTCTTTAAGCGTGCCTGTTTCCCCACCTGTTGGTAATAATTCAAACAGCTTATCTTGCGGCATTTTTTGCCTGATTTTATTGAGAATCCAAACCATATTACGCGGCGTTTCCAGGTCCAGGCGGGATAATCCGGATCCATCGACCCAGACCGGTTTATCTGGTATTCCCTGCAGATAATGTTTCCTGATATAGTAAATGGCGCTTCGTGAATTCATTGTCCCGCTAATACGGGCAGAACACGACAATAGTAACTGCTCGGCCAGGAAATTATCACTGACCAATAGCATTCTTTTATACACCGAATCAGTTGGAATGCTGTACAATGTTTTCGCATTACGTTCCAAAGGAATATGTACAATTCCTACATGCTTATGCAACGTATCACCTAATAATTTCACCATCAATTCCGGTGTATATTTAAAAGGGACGTCTTCGGAAAACGAGGTCGTATCTGTCTGCGGGAAATAATTAAATTGATTATCTGAGCGGTTCCGGACTATCAGATCATGCTCATCCGGATTTGAAACAGAATCAATAACCTGATTTGCGAAATACTTCGGCTGTACTAACGGCTTATCCCCTTTACGGTCAATTTGATAACTAACAATTTTGTTTATTGTAAACCGTGCAAAATTGCCATAAATGGGAAATGGCGCTCTTTCCGTAGAATAATAATAATTGTAATCATCCCACGACCAACCCGGGCCAAGCGGTTTATCAGAAAAATTATCCGGTGAGAAAAACAATTTTTTGTTATGATTTTCCAGGAAATGAAACGTGGGTTGCTCTTTAAAATAGGGATGAAGAAAAGTCGGATCCCCTGTTCCCCAAAAAATTAGAGAATCGTTTTTAATCACATATCGCAAAGCAGGAATGGAATCCGGAAGGATGTTTAATGCAGCGTAAAACGTGAATAATTTATTGTTCGATGCCGGGGTGAAATATTTTGAGGC